>JBGAVQ010000335.1:0-5690 GCA_044228045.1 Spirosomataceae bacterium | reverse complement strand
GTTGTGCCATACTTGAAAGTTAAGCCCCGCTACACCCTCACTGTCGGTAGAAACCGTTCCGATGGCCTGCCGAGCCTTCACTTTTTGCCCAATTTCTACTGAAACAGTTGCTAATTTGGCATAAACCGTAAGATAACTCCCATGCTGAATAACGACAATGTTTCCCATTTTAGGAACTTTATTGATGTCTAACACCACGCCATCAAACACACTCTGGACATTCTCGCCTACGGTAGTTTGAATATCTATGCCTGGGTTTTCGGTAAAAACATCCTTAAAATAGGGATGCTCATGTTTGCCAAATCGCTCAGAAATAAACCCCCGAGACACTGGCCACGGCAGGCGGTTTCGATTGGCCGCAAACGACGTAGCCAGTGAGATTTCGGCTTCGTTGAGGCTTATCATGCTCTCATCGGCAGTTGCTTTCTCGGCTTTTGTTTCTGGTTTTGTGGCTTCAACGGGTTCTTCTTTCTTGGGTTCTACTTTGGTAGTTTTAGCGTCGGCCTCAGCTTTTTCTTTGGCAAGTTTGGCCAATCGCTCTCGCTCGGCTCGGCGGCGTTCTTCTTCTCGGCGGCGGCTTTCTCTGATTTCTTTTTCAATTAAGCTGGTAATCATTCTATCTACTTGCCGTACTGCATTACGCTGTTCGTTGAGTTCGTCTCGTAGTTGTTGTTCTTGTTGGCTTAGCTGTGTTACGGTTTCAGACTGCACAACTTTAAGCCCTTCTAATTTTTTGCCTTCGCCTACTTTTACGGTTAGTACTTGCTCTTGCTGTTGTTTCTTATTTTTAATATTACTTTGTTGGGCCACTAATGAAGTTCTAACTTTCTCAATTTGAGCTACTTGTGCTTTGCGTGCTTTGGAGTATTGCTGTAAATATTGATAGCGGCGAAACAACTCATTGAAGTTTTTGGACGAAAACAAAAACATCAATCGGTTGTAAGTATTGTTAGTTTTGGAGGCTGCATAAATCATTTCGGCGTATTCTTTCCGTAGCTTGCCTAAGTCGTTGGTTAGTCCTACTGTTACTTCTTGGAGTTCTTGGAGTTCTTTGTCGAGTAGGTTTAGGTCTTCTTCGAGTAGGTCTATTTGTTTGGCTTGGGTTTCTATTTTGCGGTTAATCGCCTTCAATTGGCCCAAACTGGCTTTTTTTTCGGTAGTAGTTTTGTCAAGAATCTCGCTTATTTCATTGATTTTTTGGAGATTCTTTTTCTTTTCTTGCTCCAATTGTTGGCGACTTTTGGTTTGGGCAAAAGCCGAAAAAGTTACCAAAAAGAGGCAAAATAAGGTAACTGACAGATATGGTAAAGAAGTTATTTTCACAAAATAGACAATCTAATTTTTCCGCTGATAATTAGTCGGAATCGTGAACGGAAATGTTAGGGGTTCGTCGGGCAGTTCAACTTTTTGATGCTTGATTTGAATAAGCGTTTGGTACAGTTGCCCAGCTTTTGACTGGTTTAGCTCAATTAAACTACTATACGGAAACAGAAAGTTATTCAACTGCGTAAATTCATCATACTCCATTGTGAGCGAATTGTTCACGGCGGGTTCTTCTACTTTGAGTTTTTTGAGTTTGCGATTTTTTTCACCTATGTAGTTGTCTAACAGTATTTTGCCTTCACTTTGGCGGAGCAAAAAGAAGTCGGGTTCTTTAGAAACTTTATCTTTGGGGCGTTTTTTGATGGGCATATTACCAATAACCAACGACTGGATGAGGTCAAATGACAGGGTCGTACCAAACTTTTTGCTAAGTGAATCGTATGGAAACTGATAGTATTCTTTGTGAAACATATCCAGAATGGTGATACCGTTTTGGGTGAACAAACCCCGTGCCACATCAAAAGTAACTACTTTTACATTGAACCAGATAACACTGTCTTTTTTGATTCGAATATTCACATTGGCATTGTCAATATTTTGATCTTTTGATTTGAACGATACTTTTGACCTTGAAGTAAGGTAAGAAAAATCAATTTCTTCGACCGATAGCTTAAGTTCATCTGAGTTAGGGGATGCTACATGCAGGCTGTCTGTTGGTTTCGATGAAAGCGTGTCTATCACAGCAAGCTGGGTAGAGTCTTGCGGGATGACTGTTTTGTTGAGTTTGTGCCGCTTACAAGAAGCCGAAAACAACATTAGTCCTACGCTGAAGCAAACGAGGAAAAAAGTAGGCCGTGAACGAAACGATAAGAGCATTTAGTAATTAGTTATACAGAGGACTATTCAACCAACTGTCCTGTGTTTATTTTTTTATCAATCAAAGTACTGGTATTTCCCAACAACTTGGCTTTTTTCCACTGTTCAAGTGCTTTTTCTTTTTCGCCCAATTGATAGAGCACATCGCCGTAATGTTCTACAATCACGCCACTGTTGCGAGTATTGTTAGCAACGGCTTTTTCGAGATAAATTTTAGCTTTTTCGTAGTCTTTGTTTACATATAACACCCAAGCATAAGTATCTAAGTAAGTGCTATTGGTCGGAAAACGCTCTGCCAGCTTTGCCGAAAGCTCAACGGCTCGTACCATATTTTCTTTCCTTAACGATAAAAAATAGCTGTAGTTATTAAGCACATGGTCGTTTTCGGGGTCTGCTTTAAGGGCTGTTTCGTAGGCTTTGTCTGATTTTTCATGTTTGCCAAGGCTGTTGTAAGCATCGCCCAATTGCCCATTTATAACACTGATAAACTTTGTATCATTGCGGTCTTCGCCTGCCTCAGAGAGGCGTTTTGCTTCTTCGAGGGCTTCTACCGAACGTTGATAGTCACGCTTAATCAAATAACCCGATCCACTGGCATACCAAAACCGAGGTTGGTTCGGAAACACCTCAATGGCTTCTTCGGCATGTGTGGTGAGGCTGTCCATTTGGTTTAGGTCACCGTCAAGTTCGAGTATTCGCCCCCACACCTCATATACCGATTTGTCTAAGCGAGCACCTCGCACGTAGGCATCACGGGCTTCGGTTTTTTTGTTGCGTTGGATTAACAAGTCGGCATACACCAAATAGGCTTTTGATTCGGTTGGGTTCGACTTGATGAGGTCTTTGGCCAACTTGAAGGCATTTTCTCGAGAGGCTTCATCGCTCAACATCCCTACATAACTTGCCAAAATACGGGCCTTAGTTAATCCGTCTAAGGCTGGATTATTAAAGGCCAAGTCAAGTTCTTGATTACATTTCTTGATATCACCTTTTTTGCGATACACTTCTGCCAACATTACGTGGGCTTGGGCATTGTCGCTATTATAGTTGATTACTCTTTCGAGATAGCCTTGTGCTTGGTCGTTGCGGTCGTTGGTCATTAGCAACTGTGCCAGCTCAACCAAGTAATCCATCTCGGCAGGGTCTGAGTCAACCAGTTTTTCGGCTTCTTTAATTACGTCCTCAATTTTGTTTTGGCGCAGCAAAATCAGTTGTTTTTGGCGAGTAATTTCTTCGTTGACACCCAGCACTTTTTCTACTTTGTCGTAGGCTTTGATAGCATCATCATATTTGTTTTGAAGCAAATAGATGGCTGCCAATTCAATGCCATGTTCGCCAGCTTCGTGTGGAAACTGATCAAGTAGTGTTTTGTAGATTTTTTCAGCCTCTGCAAAATTCTTCTGTTTTACGTGCAAGTCGGCCAAGAGTAAGGCATAGTATTTGTTAGTGCCGTCTTGTTGATAGGCTTTTTGGGCCAACGGTAAGGCTTTTTCAAATTCGTTGAGATGTTCGTAGTTTTGTGCCAACGAATAATTGATGCCTGCATTGTTGGGTAGGGTTTCGAGGGCTTTTTCAAACAGCGGAATTGCTTTTTGATATTCTTCGGTGATGAAGTATTTCATAGCTTCCGAAAAATGAAATTCGGCTTCGGACAATTGTTCGGCTGTTTTTTCTTCGGCTTTTTTCTTTTTTTGAGCAGTAGCACAAGGACTAACAAGCCAACTTATCAAAAAGATGACCAAGCAAAGGAGATAAATAGATTTTTTTTGTATAACCATCATAGCATTAAACGGCTGGCAACATAGTAATTTCATGGCTTTTGATAGGGTCAGGTATCACAACAAAACATACAAAATTAGGACGCTTGAGCTAATAACGAATAAAGTAATCAGATGTTGAAACACTTGACAGTTCAAAGTTGAAAAAAAATGCTGGTTTTTGAAAACGGAAGCCATTTTTATAGATTTGCCATTGGTTTTGGGCATTATGCCTTATTGTTATGGATAACAAGGATTAGTAAAGCATAAAAGTTCGCATAAATTTAAAATTAACTAATTAACTATTAGGGTTTTATATTGTTGATTTGTGCGATTATTGTGAGAAAATTTCTAAATGTAGGAGTGTTCGTATGAAAAACAAAAAAACGCAACCATCAAGCCCTGTTAAGGCACAAGCCCCTAAAAAAGAACGTCTATCGCTTCCTTTTGAGGAGATTCCCTACACCGATCGAAATTTCTGGATTGTGATGGGAATTATTGCAGTAGGATGTTTAATTGCCTATGCGCCAGGGTTATTTAATGAGTTTACATGGGATGCTCGTCCTTATGTATTGGAAAACAAGTACATCGAGAAGTTTCCAGCTTGGGAGAGTTGGAAAGATATTTTCACAAAGTTTGAACTCGGCAACTATCAGCCCATTACGATGCTTTCATGGGCTATTGAATGTATGATTGTAGGTAAGTCGCCGTGGTTGTATCACCTCGATCAAGCACTACTTCATATTGCCAATAGTTACTTGGTGTTGCGGCTTATCTATCGGCTGTCCAACAATTTTATGATTGCCGCCCTCACGGGTATCTTATTTGCTTTGCATCCGCTACACGTAGAGTCGGTGGTGTGGGCTGCTGAGCGTAAAGATACGCTCTATACTTTGTTTATTTTGCTTTCGTATATTTATTATATTCGGTTTTGGCACGAAAACAAAAGTACTAAGTGGTATTGGCTATCGGTTTTGATGTTTGTATTATCTTGTTTTTCGAAGGCTATGGCGGTGGTGTTGCCAGTAGTTTTTTTGATAACTGATTATTTTTTCTTGGATCGAAAACCCAAAACCTTTATTGAGTTCTTTAAACTTGGTCTCGAAAAGGCCCCATTCTTTTTGATTGCACTTGGCGTGGGTATTTTGTCAATTATAGCCCAACGAGAGGCTGGCGCAGATGCTACCAGTGCAATTAACTCACAGTACTCATTTTTCGACCGCACGTTTATCATTCTCTACAATTTTTCATTCTATTGGGTTAAGATGATTATCCCTTACAACTTGAAGGCGTTTTACTCTTATCCAGACAAACCTATTGGCGGGGAGTTTTATTTTGGTACATTCCTCACAATCATAATTACGCTTGGATTATATTGGTTGGGCAAAAAACGACCAACGGTTTGGTGGGGGGCTTTATATTATTTTATTGTGATTCTTCCGGTTATTCAGTTGATGCCTATTGGTAGTGCTATTGTAGCCGACCGATATTTTTACTTGTCGTCAATTGGCCCACTATACATTGTGTCGTTAGGAATTTACTATCTCTACCAAAATCGAGAAGGGTTCCGGCGTAGTTTTTATGTGGCTGGCGGCGCATTATGTGTCTTATTAACCCTCATGTCGTTTCAGCGTTCAACAATCTGGAAGAATGACATCATTCTTTTTACAGATGTGTTAGAAAGATACCCCACCAATGGCTTCATTAACGGCAACGTAGGCTGGGCATATTTGC
>JBGAVQ010000334.1:0-5707 GCA_044228045.1 Spirosomataceae bacterium | reverse complement strand
CATCTATCACAACAAATTATTGCTCGATAGATTTTTTGACGTGTTCGCTATTGACCCTAACACGCATAAAAATAATCCAAAAGTCAAAGAACTATATCATTTCGGCACTATTGCCGCTTAAATCTTAGCAAACTATTGTGTCACATAATAGGAGATTAAAAGTGAAGTTCTGGTATTTTGCAAAAGAATGATAAGAGTATTCGGAGATTCGACGTAAGGATTTAGGGCGATGGTATGAGAGATTTTAGGCAATGACACAAATGCTAATGTCTAAGGCATAGATACTTGCCTTATGGAACTAACTTGCAGGCCGTGGATTAGCAACCGTTTCTTTCTTGAAGAGACTTAAAGCCCAGCTTATAAATCTCACTCTTCCAACGCCAACACCTCTCTGAATAAATTTAACACAGAGTCGCTTGGCAGTTGACCTTTGCCTTCTTTGCTGTTGCGAAAATAGTCGGTGAAAAGTTCTTCCATAGACTTATTTTCGAGGTCAAGCAGAGCCATTTCAGCTCCGTCACTTTTCTTGACATGAACTTCAGGAATAATCGGCATCATGTAGGCGTGAGCATCCATCAAACGTTTTTTATCTGCCGATTCTAAGTAGGTATCCGTCACCATGGTAAGCTGCACAATGGCCTCGGGATGTTCGGCAAGCCAAGCTAAAGCATTGTTTATGTTATCAAACTTTTTGCGAAGCAATCGCCGTCCTTTTGTAAGTGCAATGGACTGAAATTCAATTGGCTTGTTGGGTTCGGCATGGATAATTACCACGTATTTTGTTTGGTCTGCTTCCGAAAAACTATACGCCAATGGGCTGCTTGAATACACTACCGGGCAGGGCTGCTTGTCCATCACTTGGTATCGGTGCAAATGCCCCAGGGCTACATATTGTGTTTGCGGCGGTACGTTCTCTGAAAACACAGCTGAGGCACCTCCTACGTGTAAAATCGGTTTTTCATCTTCGGGTTCTTCGGGTTGCTCGCTGCCTTTTTTCATCATAAACAAGTGCGTAACGAGTAGGTTAATCCCTTCATTATCAAAATATTGATTGGCCAAGCCTTGCCAGTGTTTTTGTAGGTGAAGTCTTAAACTATCTTCAGATTCTTCAATGCCTAAGAATGTTTTAAGGCGTATTTCATTGGCATACGGAGTCAAGATAAGGCGAAGTGGAAAAGGTGATTGTGGTAGTTGGAGTTCGGCAAAACCATTGTCCACACGGGTTACTTTTACACCTGCTTGGGTAGCAAAGGGCTTGATTTGGGTATTCGGAAAACCTACGAAAACAATCCCACAAGCACGGGCGAGAGCATCAGGCACTTCGATACGCTCAGGTGAGTCGTGATTGCCTGCGATGGCAACAACAGCTCGCTTTCCATTGTCCGAAAGGCGATGCAAGGTGCTATATAACAATTCAGTAGCCTCAGCAGATGGGTTGAAACTATCAAACAAATCGCCTGCTATAATCACAGCGTCAACGGCTTCTCGTTCAGCAATCTCACAGATTTCTTGCAAAACTTCTCGCTGTTCATCGAGGCGAGAGAAATTGTCTAAGCGTTTGCCTAAGTGCCAGTCGGCAGTATGAAGAATTTTCATTTTTACTGATTTAGCCTTAAAATAATGGAAGCGTTTTGCTGCAAAATCAGCGTAATTGTATGCTTACTCAAAACTCCTCACCAAGCCAGCTTTTGGGGCCGTGCTTGAGTCCAAAGGGTTCAATTGCACTATTTTTAACATGATTGACGGCTTCTTCTATGGAATCGGTTATTAAGAATAGTGATTCGTCTTGTGGAGAAATGGTTTTTTGTTCAATCATTAACTTTATATGGTCAATGAGGTGATGGTGAAAATCTTGAACAAAAATCACCACTGGAAACCGCTGGATTTTGCCAGTTTGAATCAAAGTAAGGGCTTCAAAAAATTCGTCTAAGGTACCAAACCCGCCCGGGCAAATAATAAACGCATAGGAGTACTTGACCAGCAGTGTTTTACGTACAAAAAAGTAATCAATAAAAACCCATTTGTCCAAATACGGGTTATTGGTTTGCTCGTGTGGCAACTTAATATTGCACCCTACCGAACGCCCGTTTACATCCTTAGCTCCACGGTTGGCTGCTTCCATAATACCAGGCCCGCCGCCAGTCATAATGGTAAAACCCAGTTTGGCAATTTCGGCAGCTAATGCCCGTGTTTGTTGGTAATAAGGATTGTCTTCTTTGAAGCGAGCCGAACCAAACACAGTTACACAAGGGCCAACAAAATGCAATGCTCTGAATCCTTTGATAAACTCAAATGAGACTTTTACAACCATTTTGAATTCTTCCCAACGAGAACGGGGGCCGTCTAAGAACCTAATTTCAGCGTTTTGCGGCATTGGAAATAATATTTAGGGGGGCAATTTAGGTGATAAAATGTATTGATTTTGATGAAAGGATAGAAAACCTTTTTGTTTAACAAGGATATTTTAGAGCCAGCTATACAAAATGTGCTTAAAAAGGATAATTTAGCCAAGTCAAATAACACTTAACCCCAAAAAATGAAACAGGTATTACTTACCTTGATAT
Organism: Spirosomataceae bacterium; assembly: GCA_044228045.1. GTDB lineage: Bacteria > Bacteroidota > Bacteroidia > Cytophagales > Spirosomataceae > JAXLVB01. The sequence continues at coordinate 3,143 of JBGAVQ010000334.1, read as the reverse complement.
TTTTGTTGATTACAAACGAGGGGTTCAGTCAAACTTGGGAAAACCTCAAAACCCAAAATGAATGTACCAATCGCCACGAAAACGCATTGGTGGCCGTGGGAGACCAGTTATTGCTTGTAGGTGGGCGTGGCATAAAACCTGTAGAAACCTTTGGGTTTAAGGCAAATTTATGGACAAAAAAGGTCGAAACTCCACTCGAAATGCACCATTTTCAGGCCGTTGCTTATAAAAATGAACTTTGGGTATTGGGTGGTTTTACAGGCGGTTATCCGCATGAAAAACCGATTCCGAACATTTATATTTTTAATCCGCAGAAAAACGAATGGCGGAAGGATGCTGACATTCCGCAAGACCGCCTACGTGGGGCTGCTGGGGTTTTTGTTTATCAAAACAAAATTTACATCGTATGTGGCATTCAAGATGGGCATTGGGACGGACACGTAGGCTGGTTAGACGAGTACGACCCCAAAACCAATAGCTGGCGAAAATTGCCCGATGCACCCCACGTGCGTGACCATGTACATGCAGCTGTCATTGACCACAAAATTTACATAGCTGGCGGCAGACGCTCTACAGCTCGCATTGGTCAAGTATTGAATTTGACCGAACCTGCTGTAGATGTCTTTGATTTTAAGACCAATACGTGGACTACTCTACCCGAATCTCAAAACCTACCTACTCGCAGGGCAGGAGCCTCATCAGTAGTATGGGGCAAAAAACTATTGGTTATTGGCGGTGAAAGCGACACCCAAGTACCTGCTCACAGTGAAGTAGAAGCCCTCGATACCAAAACATTAACTTGGGAAAAATTACCCAACCTGCAAAAAGGACGGCATGGCACAGGTGCCATCAATTATAAAGGAAAAATCTACATTGTAGCAGGGTCAGGCAACAGAGGCGGTGGTCCTGAGTTAAACTCTGTGGAGGTGTTGAAATAATGAATAAGCATTTGTAATTGCTTTTTGTGTCTATCTTATTGTTTTAAAGGCCACCTATCAGAATGAACTCGACTTTCGTTCATGGTTTTTTCAGCTTTGGCTACCATGTCGGGATATTGGGCAGCCACATCGTGTTCTTCGCCTAAGTCAGTTTTGAGGTTGTAAAGCTCCATTTTGTTTCCTTTTTGACTTTGCTTAATGGCTTTCCAGTCGCCCATTCTGGCGGCTTGGTCAAAACCTCGTTCGTAAAACTCCCAATAAAGTGCATCGTGCTTCTTGGTCAACAACTTGCCTTTCAGGGCATTAGCAAAGGATAGTCCGTCCAATCCTTGTGTTTTTTTGCCTCCAATTAGTTCTTCAAAGGTTGAAAACACATCCCAATTTGCCAATATTTCATGGTTAGTCAATCCTTTCTTGACTTTGCCGCCCCAGGCAATAAATGGTACTCGGATGCCACCTTCGTACAAATCTCGCTTGATACCTTTCAATGGCCCATTGCTATCAAAAAACTCAGGATCTGCGCCACCTTCTTTGTGAGGGCCGTTGTCGGAGGTAAAGAAAACGTAAGTGTTTTCGGCTAAACCTAAGGATTTCAGCAAATCCATAAGCCTGCCCATGTCACGGTCAAGGTGGGTAACCATTCCTGCAAAATTGGCTTTGGGCTTGGCTTGTGAACGATAATTTCCTGCTTTTTGGACAAAAGGAATTTCCGGAAATTTACTTGAGTTATCAACATTCAAAAAAGGAGAAACCGATTCAGGTGTAGGTGCAAATACCTCAGCATGAGGCATAGTTACAGCCAAGTACATAAAAAACGGCTTATTTTGATTATTTTTTACAAAATCTAAGGCAGCATCCATCACATACAAATGCGAGTGGCGAAGCGAATCAGTAGGATATTTGATGGTTTTGCCACCCTTGATTGTCCACAGATTGTTGGTATAAAAATGGTGGGCATGAACATGGTTGGTATAACCCAAAAATTCATCCCAACCTTGTTTTTCGGGCGAACCCGTATTCTCTGCCAGCCCCAAACCCCATTTCCCGAAAATACCCGTGTAGTAGCCATTTTGCTTAAAAGATTCTGCCAGGGTAAAATCCTCATCTCGAAGCGGTATTTCGCCATTGCCTCTAATGTAGGCATGACCCATGCTTTTGCCCGTCATCAAAGCACAACGAGACGGAGCGCAAACGGTGCTTCCCGAATGAAAATCCGTAAAACGAATACCCTCTTGCGCCATACGGTCAAGGTGGGGTGTTTGAAAATGCTTTTGTCCATAACAACTCAAATCGCCATAGCCCAAATCATCTGCCAACACATAAATGATATTGGGTTGCTTAGATGGCGCAGGGTTATTAAACGAAAAAATACAAAAACTAAGAATAGCCAGGATAAAAATTGTAATACGCATCGGTGTATAACTTTAAATAATGTCTTTATTCCACATCTATCTTCTGAGGATTTACCACCACATATTTAATGGATTTTTTGGCTTTTTCGGCATGATACGAATAAGTAATGTGCAAAAGTCCATCTTTTGTTTGAATTAAACAGGGGTAAGAAAAACTCCCTTTATTAGGCTCAACATTTTCGAGGCGAGCATTCCATTTCCAAGTTTTTCCTTCATCATCTGATAAAAACAAACTCAGACGATAGCGTCCATCATCAATATCATTCCCCAGAAAAGCCCAACGACCATCTTGCAATGCCAAGAGTTCTACACTTGCTGTATTCGGAATGTTTGTTTTAGTTGTAGCAGACCAACTTTCGCCTCTATCAGTTGATTCACTATAATGTACACGAGAAGGTTCGTCGCCACTGTCACGCATCAATGCTACCAAATTGCCATTTTTTTTCTGAATTACGACCGGTTGAATTGGCCCACGACCAACCACAGGTAAACTTGGTCGCCAAGTTGTACCATTATCCTCTGAAATTGCCATCAACGACATATTGAAACCATCAGAATAAAGTGGCAAAACAATTCGACCATTTTCCATCAAAAGTGGCTTTATTCTTGTCATCCAACCAATGCTTCGTTTAATGGCATCGTTGGATGCGGCAATAATCATATCGTCATATTTTTGAGCATAGCCTGCCCATCCTTTTTTACTATCGGGCAATTCTTTGAATCTTTTTGCAACTTCTTTGCCAAAATTATCGTCGGGTTTGAGCAAAATATTGTCTTGCCAATTCCAAACTGG
>JBGAVQ010000333.1:0-5731 GCA_044228045.1 Spirosomataceae bacterium | reverse complement strand
GAAATAAACATGAGTTTGTCTATCGAAAAAATCAATGAGTTTTTGAATAAAAATGTAGATGACAAAAAACTCAGACATCGAGACGACATTGATGAATTGAAAAATACGACCGAAAAACCAACTGATTTTTAACGCTAATTAAGAATTACTATGCGCTCCCACGAAATTGACTACAAAATCATTGGCGAAGACATCCAAATTGTTGAGATAGAATTGGATCCCAACGAAACTGTCATTGCCGAAGCTGGTGCCATGCTCTTTATGGAAGATGGCATTCAGTTTGAAACCAAAATGGGCGACGGCTCACAGCCCGAAACGGGTTTTTTGGGCAAACTCATGCAAGCAGGCTCCCGTATGCTCACAGGCGAGAGTCTTTTTATGACACACTTTACCAACCGTGGTAACGGCAAGCGTAAAGTAGCGTTTTCGGCACCGTATCCGGGTACTATTATTCCGGTAGATTTAGCCAAAATTGCTGGAAATACGCTGATTGTACAAAAAGACGGCTTTTTGTGTGCGGCATTGGGGACACAAATCTCGATTCAGTTTAACCAAAAATTAGGCACGGGCTTTTTTGGTGGCGAAGGTTTCATTCTTCAAAAAGTACAAGGCGACGGTATGTTGTTTGTACACGCTGGAGGAGTAATTATCCAACGAGAACTCAATAACGAAACTCTACGAATAGATACGGGTTGTATTGTGGCATACGAACCACAACTTCACTACGAAGTGCAACGCTCAGGAAGCCTCAAATCAATGGTTTTTGGTGGCGAGGGTATCTTTTTGGCAACCTTGAGTGGCACGGGTAAGGTCTGGATTCAGTCAATGCCGATTTCTAAATTGATTCAAGAATTGAGTCCTTATTTTGGCGGTAATGCCCGCAAAGAAGGTGGCTCTGTACTGGGGGGCTTGGGAAATATGTTTGAGTCGTAATAGCTCTCATAGCGACGGTCAGCCTAATCTCCTTTGTTATGGCGGAGTAGCGACGGTCAGCCTAATCTCCTTTGTTATGGCGGAGCGCATAACGCTAATTCAAGTATAAAAAGCCCGTCAGACCTGCGGTGAAGACGGTATTTAAGATAGGTTTGGGTGAAAACTCAAACCTTTTTTCTTGAGAATAGCCATTAGTCAAGTGCTTGATTTACAATTATGTAATTTTCAAATTCTCAAATTTACACACTTTCAAACCCCTTAACCCACCAAAACCCCGTAGTTTTGCGTTATCTTGACATACAAAAAGCGTAGCATTGAAAAAGGCACTCATCCTCTCATTCTTTCATTTACTCATTCTAACATTGCTAATTGGCTGTGGTGGCCGAGACTACTCGCCCAAACCCAAAGCATATCCCCGCTTAGAACTTCCCAAGCATCAATATCAGCCCCTCATGGGCAATTATCCGTACTCGTTTGAATTTTCTAAGTATGCCCGTGTCTATCCAGATACCTTCGCCAAAGCCGAACCATATTGGATTTTTCTGCATTATCCAGCATTCAAAGCCAGTGTTCAGCTTACCTACAAACCTGTGCTAAACGACCCCAAGCGACTGCAAAACATGATTGACGATGCCCATCGGTTGAGTTTGAAGCACAACATCAAGGCGTATTCTATTCAAGAGGCTACATTAACTTCAAAGTCGGGGCGGACGGTTGGGTTTATCAACCTCATGGGGGAAGTCCCCAGCCATATTCAGTTTTATACTACCGACAGCACTAAGCACTTTTTGCGTGGGGCATTTTACCTCAATACTGCCACTGACAACGATTCCCTCAAACCCGTTATTGACTACGTGCGGCAAGATGTATTGCATTTGATTAATACACTGAAATGGAAGAAATAGCTTGATAATGAAGCGGCTACAAACAATATTACCTCTTTTAAGTATTGGTTGTATTGCCTATTGGAGGGGTTTGGGACTGAGCCGCATAGGTTTGCCTGCCTATGACGTTGTGCAGAATTATGAAGTAATCAAAGAAATAGCGCAGGGCAATTTTAAGCACCTTTTCGGCCATCTTTGCCCCACTTTTTACTTGGTTTATGCTCCTTTCTACAAGTTATCCCCCAGCTTTCTTTCGCTCGAATACCTTACCATTGCCATCAGCCTGATAGCCATTTGGCGTTTGGTTGAGCTTTTTTCGCTGTACATTTTACTTAATTTTTGGCAAAAAAGCCTCCTGCTACTCTTGCTGGGTTCGTCGCCCATGCTGACGGATGAGGCACGTTCGCTGGCTATCGAAAGTATGAGTCTATTACTATTTGTAGAATGGCTCAGGCGTTATTTGGTGACATTTGATGCCTCTCATCGGCACTTTTCTCCTCTTTCCAACAACTGGCTTATTGCATGGGCTTGGTTTGCACTGTTGCTAACGGTTAGTTACAAGGCTTTGTTGTTGCTGCCTGTGGTGTTGGTGTTAGAATGGACTTTACGGAACAAACCTTTTTTGTGGCAGCAGTGGGCAAAAGTAGTAGGTATTTTAGCATTACCCCAAGTTTTTTATTTGGTGCTGGGGCTGCTTCTGGGTATTGGTTGGAAGCCCTTTCTGGGAACATGGTATTTCAAGCTGATTCGTCCAGTTGGTACAAACCCATGGGCCGAAATACCCATTTTTAACTTCGATTTCCTTTTTTATATTCGTTATTTGCTTGATTTTGAGAGTTTTTTGGTGTTGCCAGGAGTAGTTTTGTTACTCATTAGTGTTCGTGGAAAACTTAACAAACAATTAGTTTTAGTAATTCTTTTTCTATTCGTTGGGTTGGTAGTAGCCGGAATGTCAGTGCTGGCAAAAGCCCCTCGTGGACTTACGTTTGTTTATCCCTTGCTATATGGACTGGCTTTTGTAGGTGTAAACAAAAAAGTGCTGAATCCGTATCTTTTTTCGGGCATCATTTTGCTGGGTATTGGGCATAATTTGTATCGAATCAATCAACACATTTATGCCTACACTACCACTAATTACCCTCTGATTGTCAGCTACCTCCGCCAGCACCACATCCAGAAAATAGCCGTAACGGTAGGAATCAACGTAAAACCATTTTTGGATGATTCCACCGAACTGACCATCATTCGTTTTGAAAAAGACCTCAACGCCTTGCGAGTCAAAGGCTATGAATACTGCCTTATAGACGACTACCACCGCATAGCAGGAGCCAATGTATTTGATCATTTGCGAGCCGAAAAACCTCTTTTGGCTTTACCCGAACCTACCTTGCTAACTCCAATTTTGTACCTTGAACATTGTGAGTTTAACAGTCTTTCGTATCGAGAAGCTTTATTATTGCAGCAAAAAGTAGCAAAAGAGCCTTCGCAGCTTCGACTTATCCGAATTCCAGCGAACGGCAACTGACATTTCCAAGTGTGCTATTATCTTTGCAAAAAATGTAGATTGAATCGGAAATTCGATATTTTGACTGTATTTTACAATGAAAAAGGATGCGTTAAAAACCTGCGAATCGTTTATGCAGCAAGCCATCCAACTGTCTTATCAAGGCATGGAAACTGGCAAAGGAGGCCCTTTTGGGGCAGTAGTGGTCAAAAATGGTATGATAGTGGGCATGGGGCATAACCAAGTTACGGCAACCAACAACCCAACGGCTCATGCCGAAGTAGTGGCGATTCGAGATGCTTGTCAGCACCTCGGCACGTTTCAGTTAGAAGGCTGCGAACTTTACACCTCCTGCGAACCTTGTCCCATGTGCTTGGGTGCTATTTATTGGGCACGTCCCGACCGAGTATATTATGCCAACACCCGTGACGATGCTGCTGCCATTGGTTTCGACGATGCCTTTATTTATGACGAAATACCTCGCCCTTTGCAAGAGCGCAAGATAGAAATGATTCAGCTTGGGCGAGAAGAAGCCCTCAAAGCTTTTGAAAAATGGGTTCATTCGGGTGATAATGGACTTTTTTGAAAAGGAGAGAGGTAAGAAAGCCTCAAAGGGATAGTGGTAATTGTGCCATATATTTTGAGTTAACAGATTTAATGATAGTTCGCTATGAAAAAAATAATTTGCCTTTTGTTGTTGTTAACAGCCTGTAAATCAAGTAAAAAAGTAGCCTCCACCAAACCTGCCGAGAAGGTTGTTGCCGTTGAAAAACCTGCCGTTGCCGACGTGCCAACTAAGGTAAAACCAGTTACTGATGAGAAAGGCTTGTTTATATGCCGTGACCTGACATTAGAGAACCTATTCACTACCAACATTGAAGGACCAAACGTGGACAAACAAGGAAACCTGTTTGTCGTTAATTTCAAGAAAGACGGCACGATTGGTTTGGTAAAACCGGATGGGGTAGTTGAGTTGTTTGTGGAACTTCCGAAAGGTAGCACAGCAAACAGCATTATGATAGATAGCCGAGGCGATATGTATTTGGCAGATTTTACGGGTCATAATGTATTACGCTTAGACCCCAAAACCAAGCAAGTAAGTACCTTTTGTCACAGTGAGCAGTTTAACCAACCCAACGACCTGACTATCAATAAGAAAGACGTGATTTTTGCCTCAGATCCAAACTGGAAAAAAAGCACAGGGCAAATCTGGCGAATTGACCGAAACGGTAAAGCGAGTCTGCTTGAAGGGGCAATGGGCACAACTAACGGCATAGAACTCAGTCCCGACGAAAAAACACTTTATGTCAATGAAAGCGTACAACGCAAAATTTGGGCTTTTGATGTCAGTGCTGAGGGCAATTTATCAAACAAACGATTGTTTTATACCTTCAAAGACTTTGGCATGGACGGTATGAAGTGTGACAAAAATGGCAACCTTTATGTAACCCGATATGGTAAAGGGGCTATTGCCGTGCTTTCGCCCAAAGGTGTGTTGTTTCGTGAAGTAAAAATGAAAGGTAAAAACACAAGTAATCTTACCTTTGGGGGCAAGGATGGACGCACCATTTTTGTGACGCTGCAAGACCGCAAGTGTATGGAAACTTTCCGAAACGATGTGCCAGGAAAGCGATTTTGACAACACCAACTACACGGCAATTACCGAAATCTCCACATTCACGTCTTTGGGGAGCCGTGATACTTCTACTGTTTCACGAGCGGGGTAATGATCCGTAAAAAAATGACCATATACTTCGTTTACCTTACCAAAGTTATTCATGTCTTTCAAGAAAATGCTGGTTTTCACGATATTGTGGTAATTCATTCCAGCAGTTTTGAGGATTTCGCCTATGTTGAGCATAACTTGGCGAGTTTCTTGCTCAATGCTGTGCGTTACTAATTCGTTGGTTTCTGGATTGAGCGCAATCTGCCCCGACACAAACACAAGCCCGTTGGCTTTAACTGCTTGAGAATAAGGTCCTATTGGTGACGGAGCATGCGTAGTAAAGATGGTTTCTTTTGCCATGATAGTTGGTTTGAAATTGACCCTTGCAAATTAGTCAAGTTTCAAGAATTTTGCGAAAAGTCGTTACTAAAAAGGGTAATGCGTCAGACACTATTGTGCAATTATGCGTATTTTATTTCGTAAAAGTAGGCTGGTTTCCTTGGTATCGAGCCAAGCTGAAAAAGTAAAAATAACACCTGCTAATTTTTGAGAATTATTGACCCATGGATGCGTACCAAACGCCCCAGGGCTGGTGTATTTAATCACCTCTCCGGTGATCGGGTTTACCACGTCTCGCCAAACACCGATGCCATAACGAACAGGATTTAGTAAGCCATATGGCGTATAGGAATTTCCGCCAACGTAGGGCGTATAGGTAATTTTGGCGTTGTTGGTTTGGTCCTT
>JBGAVQ010000332.1:0-5745 GCA_044228045.1 Spirosomataceae bacterium | reverse complement strand
TACCTTCTCTGATGGGCCAGCCGTAATCATGTCCGGGTAAAATCAGATTGATCGATTCGATGTTTTTTTGGCCAATATTTGTAGCCAACATTTTGCCAGATTTTGTCCAAGTGATGCGGTGTGGGTTTCTGAATCCGTAAGCATAAATTTCACCCAAATTGTCGGTATTACTGAATGGATTCGAGGCTGGAATCCCATAACGACCATTAGCACTATTGCGGCCTGCCGGGTCAATCCGAACGATTGTTCCCCAAATGCTTTTGGGATTATGAGCAAGAGATGGATAGCCCTTTTCTACACTTCCACCATCTCCAATACCAATATACAACAAGCCATAGTCGTCATCTCCTTTTTTGGACAGGGGATTAAATGTGATTTCCTGAACTCCATGAATGGGCGAAACCATATTTACTCGAAAAAGCTCACGTGGCTCACCTTTAAACGGAACAGCAAAAGGTTCATTGGTTTCCCACTCCGAAACAACCCATTGTAGCGTCACCTTCACCGAATCACTATAAGCAAAGTCGGCTTTTGCAGCCAAAGGCGACTCAGTGTGTGTGGTGTAAAGCAAACCATTATTTTTGAAATCTGGATGAAAAGCAAAACTCCCAAAGCCAGTTGCTAAGCCGGGTTGGTTGATAAATTTTGGCATTTCCTGAGCCATATCGAGATATAAAACAGGCTGTTTGTCCTTAACTTGGTATAGTTTCCCCCTCAAATCCAAAATAAAATTATCTTTGGTTTCGGGGTGAAAATCCATTTTGGCAATCCTCGTATGTAAGGACTGATCACTCGAAAAAGGAATTTCAGTAACTAATTCCAAATTCGCCACCAAATCAGACATTTCAATTTTTTGCGGAATTGGGTTAGCGATTTCTGGTAATCTTACTACCAATTTAGGAGGCTTAGGTTTGGCCTGTAAATTAATAAATGCAATGAGCGCATGAATTTCAGCATCTGCTAAATGGTTAAAAGAAGGCATATAAACATTGTATTTTTTGAACAATGCCACTGCTCGCTTATCGCCACTTGCTATTTTTGATTGAGGGTTTTTAATGAAGGAATACATCCATTCTTTCTTTACAACCGTTGCTAATCCACCTAATTGTGGGCCAATACCATCCATTAAAAAATTATGACAAGCACTACATTGTTGGGCAAACAGACTTTGGCCTTTATTTATTTGAGATGAATCAGCCAAGCTAAGGTGAGTTGTCTTAAAATTATTTGGGTTTTCAAAGCTAAAAAGCAAGGGTAAGCAGACAAAAAAGCCTCTTATAGTTACAAAAAGTCTTTTAAAGTTCATATTTGTGTTTAACTTTATTTGATTCTTAAAAACTTAACTGCATACAACTCATTCAACGGTGTAGCCTATGAAAAATAGAAATGTAATAATAACAGGAATATTGTTTTTTATTTCAACTTCTATCTTTTCTCAAAGTAGAAATGGTGATATTTTTTTAACAAAATACACCTACCAAACTTTATCATCCTACCAAAAACAGTTACTTGACGACTTTATCCAAGATGAGTTTCCAAAAGGAACAAAACTTAGCGATGCGCTTTCTGACCATACCAGTCTCCGAAGCAAAACACGTTTGGCTGAGGCACTTCTGTTTCGTAATCAAGCTCAAGACAAAGATAATGCCGTTGCGGTGATAAAATGGATTTTAAGCTATCAGTATCAAGACCTGAGCAGTAAAAATTATGGCGTTTGGAGAACCAGTGTTGTGGGTGATCGCTTTGACCAAAACTGGCGAGAGTTTATTGGTTGCGACTTAATCATCATGTACAATCGTTATAAAAAACTGTTGCCTGCCGATGTACTCAAAAACATTGAAATCGGCCTGATTCATGCTGCACAAGGAGCATTGAAACGAAACGTAGGTGCCGATTATACCAACATTTCTATCATGAGTGCTTTTTTGATGGAGTATGTTGGAACAGAATTTAAAATTGATGAACTCAAAAACGGTGGTTTGAAAAAAGCACGTGATATTTTTGCACTTTATCGTAAAAACAAAACTTTCAGCGAATACAATTCTCCCACTTACTATGGCGTAACGCTGATTGCCATTGCCTTATGGCGAGAGATGGCGTTTTCGCAAGAGATGAAAGAAATGGGGCGAACCCTCGAACAAGAGTTTTGGCATGAGGTCGCCACGTTTTACAATCCCAGCCTCAAAAATATGCCCGGGCCTTATTTCAGAGGCTATGGCATGGACATGCAGCAATACTTTGCCATTACGGGTATCTGGATTGCCGTTGCAGTTGATAACGAAAAGCAAGCACCAATACCAGCCACAACAAATGGTGCCAAATATGGCGAAATGAGCAATATTGCCCCTATTTTCAGTTTGGGTTTAGCAATACCCAAAGGAGCTTTGGCCAATTTGAAATCATTTTCTAAAGAGCTTTGGCCAATTTGAAATCATTTTCTAAACCACAATTCATCAGCCGTACTGTTCCTAATACTTACAAAGGCGATAGCCTCAAACAAGTTACTGCCACAATTTACAAAGATTGGATGATGGGCGGTTTGTGGGGGAATCGTCGGGTATGGGGGCAGATAAAAACAGGAACGATTCACTGGAAAACCGCTGGTGACGACATCGGTTGGCTAATGGTTCCTGGTGATGGCAAAACCAATGTAAAAGTTAATAAAGTCCAGATGGAAATCTATTTGGCAGACCCCAATGCCAAAACAATTGAGTTTTATGTATATGCTACAAATGCCATAATAAGCTCATTTACAGACAAATTGTGGGCAGTATCAGGTATAAACTTAGGCATAAAAACAGATTTAAAAAGAACGACTACCGAAAACATTGAACCAGCCTTATTCCAAAAGCAATGGGAAGTTTCGGAGAAATATCCCAATATTGTAAAAGTAATGTACGAAGTTCCAACTGACTGGGATTTGCAAAAACCTTTAATTGAAATTACACCAAAGAAGTAAATCCGTAGCGATTCCATCACTCTCATTGATAGAATCGCTGTGTTGTAAAAAAGTCTTTTTGGCTAAACCATTCATTTAACCTCAAACCTAAAATAATGAAAAGTATTTATTTGATAGGTAGCCTCATTATGTTTTCGGCTACTGTCTTTTTGGCGAAGTTTCAGACAAAGGTAAATCCATCCCACGAGGCTTTCTCAGTTGTAAAGGATAGTTTAACGCCAAGACCGCTTACACCTGAGCAAAGTCAACTGGCATTTCAAGTTCCTGCCGGCTACCACATGGAATTAGTGGCCAGCGAACCCATGATTACCGAACCCGTTGCTATTGCTTGGGACGGTAACGCCCGTATGTACGTGGCTCAAATGGAAACCTACACCCAAGATGCTGATGGAACGGGGACAAAAGACAAGAAAAGCCGAGTTATGCTTTTAGAAGATACTAACAATGATGGTAAAATGGACAAAAGCTCGGTTTTTATTAAAGACTTGGTTTTGCCACGCATGTTACTTTGTGTTAATCACGAATTGTTGGTGAATGAAACCGATACCTACGACATACACAGTTACAAGGATACCAACGGCGATGGCATAGCTGATGTAAAAAAAGCGGTTTATGTCGTTGGGAAGGTTGCTCCGGGTAATTTGGAGCATCAAAGAAGCGGTTTAGTTTGGAATCTTGACAATTATATCTATCAAACCGTTGACCCGATTCGTTTCCGGTATGTAAAGGGTGTGCTTCAACCCGATTCGTTGCACAGCGGTTCTAATGGTCAATGGGGCCTTACTCATGATAATTATGGTCGTTTGTTTTTTAGTAGAGGCGGCGGCGAAAATGCAGGTTCTGGATTTCAAATCAACCCAAAATATGGACAATTAGAATTTTCAGATGCCTACAGTGAAGAAAAATTTAGTCCAGTTTGGTCAAGTATAGCGAACCCCGATGTGCAAGGTGGCCCTCCTCGCCTACGCCCCGATAGCACCTTGAACCATTTTACAGCTGCCAACGGACAATCAATTTTTAGAGGCGACCGTCTTCCTGCCGATTTAGTAGGTGATTATATCATCAACGAACCTGTGGCTCGTATTGTACGGCGTGCCAAAGTAATCAACCGAGAAGGTAAAACCTACTTAGAAAATGCCTACGACCACAAAGAGTTTATTGCCAGCACCGATTTTTATTTTAGACCTGTCAATACTTACACCGGCCCTGATGGATGCCTCTATATTTTGGACATGAACAGAGGAATTATTCAAGAGTCTAATTGGACTCCAAAAGGGAGCTTTCTTCGTAAAAAAATTGATTATTACGGCATCGCCAAAGTGAATCAGCGGGGAAGAATTTGGCGATTAGTTCATGATGGATATACGCCAAGTCCTAAACCCAAAATGCTCGATGTACCTGCTAAAAACTTGGTTAATTATTTAGACCATCCCAACGGGTGGTGGCGTGATAATGCTCAAAAACAAATTGTTATCTTGGGTGATAAGTCAGTTGTACCTACATTGAAACAAATGGCTACGGGGCAAAAAAACGCAACAGCCTTAGGTAAACTACACGCTTTATGGACACTTGAAGGCTTGAATGCTATTGATAAATCGTTGATTTATACTGCCCTAAAAGATACTGATCCACAAATCAGAAGAGCCGCTATTTGGATTAGTGAACAGTATTTGAAACAGAACGACCAAGCCATGATTGCAACAGTTGGTAAAATGATTAATGATGAAAGTTTTGATGTAAGAACACAAATTCTGCTATCATTGGGATCCAACAAAAACGAATTAGCCAAGCAAATTGTGCACGATATATTGGCTCAAAACGCTAACAATCAAATGCTGAATAGTGTTAAGAAGAGCATTGATAAAAACGAAGATGCTAAAATATATGGTATGAAACTCGCTGGCTTTTCACCTCCTGATCGAAAACTAATTTTAGCTGGTGGCGAAATCTATAAGTCAATTTGTTCGGCCTGCCATGGTGGCGACGGCAAAGGAATGCCTACCAATGCGGCTCCTCCACTAAGAGGTGCAAAACATCTCAATTACGATAAAGACTTAGCAATCAGAGTTTTACTTCATGGCTTAAAAGGTCCAATCGAAGACAAGACCTATCCAAGCGAAATGGTGGCCATGAAAGACAATACTGATGAGTGGATTGCCTCCGTAATTAGTTATATCCGCTATGAATTTGTTGGAACATCTGTTAGAGTTGGTAAGACACGTCAATCTGCAGTTGTTCAAGCAGCGGATGTAAAAAAGATAAGAGAACAACATATTGACCAATCTGAACCTTGGACCATTGAATTATTAGAAAAACTATCAAATGACTTGAAATAAAATATAGATTTAAGTCAGCTTTTTCTAATCACCAGTTCCAACACAACTTCATTATTGATAAAAATATGCAACCACATATAGTGCCGTTTCGATAGAAACTTAATGCACACGGATTTACTGGTTAAGCGCAAACCTTAAGCATAACAGAGTGCTTTTTCATATCATATCCTAATGGTATGAAAAAAGCATTGTCAAATATTAGTCAAGAATCAAAAAACATTCATAATGAAACATTTTTTTACGTTAATTCTAATTGCGACCTTTTGTATATCAGGCTTGGCACAAAAGAAAAAAAATGTAATATCTCCTGTGGGTTCAGCCCCCGTTGAAACACCCCATCTTGTAAAAATTGACTATGATAGTGTTTTCAAAGCAGTTAAATGGCGTAATATTGGTCCTTTTCGGGGTGGGCGTTCGGTTACATCTGCAGGAGTTGTAGGAAATCCATTG
>JBGAVQ010000331.1:0-5751 GCA_044228045.1 Spirosomataceae bacterium | reverse complement strand
GACCTTTCCATGCGTATTTGCTTCCACTTGTAGGGCTTACAAGTTTGAGCGTACCACCGTTGCAGAGGGGCGCATTACTACTGGCTACTATCGAAAGAGGGGCAGATACACTTACTGATACTGTTCCTACAATAATATTGTTGTTGTAGGTAACCGATACCGTGTAAACTCCACTTTGTGCAGGGCTTATGTTTTTGATGGTAGGCTGTGCCATACCTGATTTGTAACCGTTTGGCCCTGCCCAAGCATGAGCACCAAATGGGGCAGTAGGCGATTTGAGTACAAGTGTACCGCCTGCACAAGTAGGTGGTGTGATGGGTAATGCTTGAATGACCACACCAATGGTAGCCGTATTGCTACAACTATTAGCACCTGTTAGTGTAACTGTATAAGTACCTACGTACTCCATACTCGCTACAAACGAGGGATTAGCTGAGGTACTTACAAACCCATTGGCACAATTGCCCCCCGGACAAGCCCATTGATATGCTACGCCACCTGTGGCGGATAAATTAACCGAACTACCCAACAGAACAGGGCTGTTGCTACTTAGGTTGCCTGTAGGCAGCGGCTTTACCTGTATGGTAGTGGTGGCAGTATTGGTACAGGTATTATTAAGCGCACTGACAGTTACCGTATAAGTACCAGATGCAGTGGCACTCCATGCCGTAGGGCTACCCGTAGTGCTTGCAAACGCACCTCCTGATGTTGCCCATGAGTAGCTAACCCCACCCGTAGCCGTAAGGCTCACACTTGCTCCCGGACAAACTTGGCTACTACCTCGGTTAATGGCAATTGCATAGCCACAAAGGTCTATTTCTATTAAATGCCCAAGCCCAGGCCGCCCTTGGGTTGAGGTATAATCTAATTTTTTAACAAAGGTGTTGGTGCTAATGTCATACTCAAATAATGTTCCAAACCCATTAACTCCACCACTTTGTGTCATTCCATATAAGTTACTATTGCTGGCTTGCATCAGTGAGCCGTATGGATAACCTCCTTTTGTTGTGTAAGCAAAATCAAACTTTTTTAGATAAGTATCAGTAAAAGGGTCATATTCAAACATTACACCGTTACCTCCGCCGCCACCTTGTGTCATTCCATATAATTTGCCATTGTTGGCTTGAGTCAGTGAGCCACCAGGGAAACTACCCTTCGTTGTGCCGTCAAAATCAACTTTTTTAACGTAAGTATCGGTATAGAAATCATATTCGAACAATACTCCTTTATTATTCACCCCACCATTATATGTCATTCCATATAGTTTTCCATTGCTGGCTTGTGTAAGTGACCCATAGGGATAGTTGCCTTTTGCTGTACCATCAAAGTCTATCTTTTTGGTGTAAGTACCAGTAGTAAAATCATACTCAAACAAAACACCCTTGTTATTTGATCCGCCCTGATAAGTCATCCCATATAGTTTTCCGTTGTTGGCTTGCATTAGTGAGCCGTATGGATAACTACCTTTTGTTGTTCCATCAAAATCAAGTTTTTTGGTCAATATATTGGTTAATGGGTCATACTCAAACAAAACCCCACGAAAATTCAAACCGCCGTTATATGTCATACCGTACAGTTTTCCATTACTTGCTTGTATTAAAGAACCATACGGATTAGCACCATTACCAGTATTAAAGCTAGAAAAATCTATTTTTTTAGTGTAGGAAAGCGAAGTAGCATCATATTCAAACAGGATGCCAGCATTATATACTCCTCCGTATTGTGTCATTCCATACAGTTTTCCATTACTCGCTCGTATCAAAGAACCCTGAGGATTCAGTCCATTGGGGCTACCTTGAAAATCAATCTTTTTGGTAAATGTGCTGGTTGAGGGGGCATATTCAAACAAAACACCAGCATTATTCACGCCGCCAGTATTAGTCATTCCATATAATTGCCCATTATTGGCTTGCATCAATGTACCTTGAGGCCTCATGCCCTTTGCTGTACCATCAAAATCAAGCTTTTTTGTAAATGTATTAGAAGTAGCATCGTACTCAAATAGAACTCCACCCTGACCAGCACCCACTCCACCCAAAGCAGCCATTCCATATAATTGTCCACTGCTGGCTTGTATGAGCGAACCATAGGGAAAGGCACCTTTAGTTGAATACGTAAAATCAATCTTTTTGGTGTAACTATTGGTGTTAGCATCATACTCGAATAATACGCCTTGATCATTTGCGCCACCACGAGTTACCATTCCATATAGTTTGCCATTGTTGGCTTGCATCAACGAACCATTAGGCTCTCTACCATTGCTTGTACCATCAAAGTCAAGATGTTTAGTGTATGTATTAGCTGACAGGTCATACTCAAATAACACCCCCTTATTATTAGCCCCACCATAAATAGTCATTCCGTATAATTTGCCATTATTTGCTTGTATCAGCGACCCAGGAGGACTGCTACCTTTTAAAGTGCCATCAAAATCAAGTTTTTTGACATAATTGTTAGTAACAAAATCATACTCAAACAAAACACCTTTATCATTTACACCACCATAAAAAGTCATTCCGTATAATTTGCCATTAGCGGCTTGCATTAACGAGCCATAAGGGTTGCTCCCCTTTGAAGAACCATCAAAATCAATCTTTTTGGTATAAATATTGGTAGATGGGTCATATTCAAATATAACCCCCTTACTATTCGAACCACCTGTGAAAGTCATACCATACAATTTTCCATTGCTGGCTTTTAACAGGGATCCTACTGGATTATATCCTGACGAAAAATCAAAATCCAGTTTTTTGATATAAGCATTAGTAGATGGGTCATATTCAAACAAAACGCCTTGATTATTGGTACCCCCATCGTATGTCATCCCATACAATTTTCCATTGTTAGCTTGGGTTAATTGTGAATAAAGAGGTCCTTGCCCTGGTATGGTTACATTACTATTTAGGTTAAATTGTTGGGTGATGGCGGTACCGCCTGTGGGTAAGCCAAATACCGTACCGTAGCTCTCACCACCGCTTCCGGTTAAGCCCATGAGGGTGGGTTGGGCTATTAAAGGGATACAAATGACAAGGAGGCAAGTTGTAATCCATAAGGTTTTGTACAAGTTTTTCATAATCAATGCGTTTAGGTTCGTTAGATTTGCTGTACTGAGGTGTATCAGCATCTTAAACCAACAACATTTTCTGTTTGTACTCAACCACTTCCCAGAATTCGGTCAAATTGGCTAAAATTCGGTCTTGGGGTTGTGCATATCATTGGATTTAAACGCCTTGCAAAGTGCTTTCAAATGACTAACTTTGTTTAAAATAAAGTTGGACTACCGCATGAAAAAAGCATTGATTCGCTTCGATTGGGCCATGAAACGCCTCCTACGCCAAAAAGCTAATTTTGGTATCCTCGAAGGTTTTTTGTCTGTTTTGCTCAACGAAGACATCCAAATCGAACAGATTTTAGAAAGCGAGAGCAATCAGGAGGAGGCTTCTTTAAAATTCAATCGAGTAGATATTTTGGCATTAAATGCCAACAAGCAATTGGTGATTATTGAACTGCAAAACAACAGCGAAGTGGATTATTTCCATCGTATTTTGTTTGGTACTTCCAAAGCAATTACCGAACACTTTACGCTGGGGAGTGAGTATAAAGCCATCAAAAAGGTGTATTCCATTAACATTGTCTATTTCAACCTTGGCCATGGTGACGATTATGTGTATCGTGGCATAACTGAGTTTAAAGGTATTCATTCAAACGACATTTTGGGTCTGTCGCCTACACAAAAAAATAGTTTCATACTCAATCATGTTAGTCAGATTTTTCCAGAATATTTTATTATTAAAGTCAACAATTTCAATGACTTAGCCAAAGATAGTCTTGACGAGTGGATTTATTATTTGAAGAATAATGAAGTGAAAGAAGGTTCAAAAGCACAAGGATTGGAATTAGTGCGGCAAAAATTAGAATTTGAGGAACTAAGCCCTCAAGATAAGGCCTCTTATATCAAAGCGATTGAGAACAAAGCCATTGATAAAGACGTAATCCACACGGCGAGAATAGAAGGTCGTTATGAAGGCGAACAGATTGGTTTAGAAAAAGGCTTGGCATTGGTAGCACAAGAAAAACAAAAAGCTGAACACGACAAAGCCCTTGACACTGCCCGAAAAATGAAGGCTGACCTCTTGCCTGATGAGGTTATTGCCAAATATACGGGTTTGAGTCTGGCAGAAATCAGGGCATTGTAGCTGTTCACTCATGCGCCAGCCTTCGGCGGAGTTCACGGTCTTTGAGGCGGGAGGCGTAGAGGTGCGTGCCGTTGTGGAGTACCAACAGGCGTTCGCTTTGATCATATACCCTCACGTGTGAGAGGTTTACAATGCAGCCTTGTTCTATCCTGAAAAAGTTAGGGTCTTCGGTGATGTACTCATAATAACCAATGTTTTCAAAGGCGGCAATCACGCTGCCATCGGTCTTGTGGATGCGGGTAATGGTGTCGTCCGATTGCAGGTACAGAATGTCTTCGGGTTTGAGGTTTTCCCACTTTTTGCCAACGGTTTTTACAAAAAACGGCGCATTCTGAATGGATTTGGACTTCACGATGGTGAGCAAAATATCAATCTGTGCTTGCAGTTGTTCGGCATCTTTGGCGGTGGTAATGGCAACGGCCTTGCCGATGGCATCCATGAGTAAGTGCTTGTCAATGGGTTTTTCAATACACTGCAAGGCGGCATATTGCAGGGCTATAAAGGCGTAGTTTTTAGTACGAGCGTGTCCCGATATAAAAATCACTTGAAAATTCAGCCTATTTTCCTGTTTTAAGCGGTCGAGTAGGTTGAAGCCCGTTTCGATGGCGTTGTATTCTACATCTAACAACACCAAGTCGGGGTTGAGGGTGGTAATAAGCTGATAGGCTTGGTTAAGCGTACTGGCTTCGCCAATGTTGTTTACCTGTGGGCAATAGGTTTGTAACATTTCTCGAAGCAAAAATAGTTGTTCGGGGCTGTCTTCTACCAAGATGGTACGGAGGGTTTTGGGCATAAAAGAGGAAGTAATAATTTTTTTAATTGCCACCTGCTTTAACTGGTGGATGTTTGTATTAGTTGCTACATCGGCTTTATCCAAAAATAGCAAGTTTGTTTGGCTAAGTTGTTCAATAGAAATAGTCTATATTATTTTCAATAGCATATCGTTTGCAAACGCATCGGCGAACCGACGCTATGCTATTGAAAAATTGAACAAATAATTGACAATTTGGTGTAAAATTATCCGCAGCTAATTAAAGTAAGTGTGGCTTATTTTACCGCCAGCTAAAGCAGGTGGCAAGTCATAAAGCAGGCGGCAAGTCATTCTGTACAGCCTATAACGGATAACCTAACAGATAACAGCTTTCTAAGTCCTCAAATCAACTGATCAAACATTCGGATGATTACGTGCGTACCACCTCCTTCACGGTCAAGGGTTTCTATGTGGATTTGGTAGCCCAACTGATTGAGCAATTCAACCCGTTGTTTTACCAAGTTAGTGCCTTCGGAGGTATAGGTTTGGATGGCGTTTTCTTTACGGATGCGAGATTGTTCTCGCCCAATGCCATCGTCTTCTACTTCGCAGACAAGGGTTTCGTCGGCATCTAACCAAAAGCGTACCCAGATGTGTCCAAATTGGTTTTCGTTGGGCAATACGCCATGCTTAATGGCATTTTCGACAAAGGGCTGAATTAGCAATGGCGGAATGCGGTAAAAATCAAGTTTCAAAGCTGGGTGGATGTTGATGTCCACCTTAAATCGGTCTCGGTAAGCCACC
>JBGAVQ010000330.1:0-5763 GCA_044228045.1 Spirosomataceae bacterium | reverse complement strand
TGACCAGACTTTTTCTGAATATAAGCCTGTGTAACGAATTTGTCATTTTGCCTTTCTATCGAAGTCCACTCTTGCCGGTGGGCTTTTTTGTTTTCAACTATTCTGTTTATTACATTTGCCACGATTGATGGTGCTGTCAATCTGATCCTCAGATTGTACCAGCTTAATAGGGAATATAGTGTAAAACTATAGCTGTCCCCGCAACTGTGAATTCCGCAAGAGCCGTTTTTCTACAATGCCACTGTTCTGAAATTTTTCGGAATGGGAAGGCCAAAAACGGTGGAATGAGCCAGGAGACCTACCATGAATTCCTCGACTTGGTTCCTTCGGGTGAAAGGATGCCTACGTGTAATGGTTGTCATTCGCAGGATGCGGGTGTTTACCTCCATTTTTATTCAACAAGATAACCGTTCACTTTTTTGAATAGTGAACAAACGTTTTGCTTATGGGCTGTTGGCATCGTATGCTCTATGGGTATGGAGCAGTTGCGCTGGTATGGTGTTGCCTACCGCCTGCTGTAGCACAAACCCCCAAAGAGATTTCGCTTGCGGAATTAAAAATTGCTGCGCCTCCGCTGGAACGATTTTCAGCTGGGGTTAAATTACGTCGGGTGGATTCGAGCCAAATCGAAGCTTTTCGCTTTGGCTCGTTAGCCGATCTGCTGCGAGCTTCTTCTACATTGGCTTTTAAAAATTATGGCAATGGCCGGCTCATCACCATCTCGTTTCGAGGGACGAGTGCTTCCCATACGGCTGTACGCTGGAACGGCATTAACATCAACCAACCTACACTCGGGCAGACTGACTTTTCAACGATTCCAGTCAGTAGTTTTGACCAACTGACGGTCATGTTTGGCGGGGCCAGCAGTGCCTTCGGAACGGATGCTGTTGGGGGAAGTATTCACCTTGGTTCCCAGCCCAAATGGCAGATTGGAAGCCAATGGTTGATGGGGCAGCAAGTAGCCTCATTTGGCAATACAAATACACAGGCGAGTACCCGAATTTGTACTGGAAATTGGGAACATAAAAGTAGTATCTTCTACCTGTCGCAGCCCAACCGATACCCTTATGATTCACGCCATGGATACGTGGTGGGGCTTGCCAAAGTACGGCAATTAGGGCTTACGCATGATTCTTTTTATAGAAATGCAAAAGGTCAGTTATGGGCATTAAATACGTGGATTCAGGATGGAAAAACGACCATAGAGCCCAATGCAGAAAATACCCATCAGCATGATTGGAGTGGACGATTTTTAGCCAGTTTCTTAGTAAATTCTCTGGAAGTAAAAATTGGATTAATCAAAGACAATTTGCGATTTCAAACATTTGCATCACAAGTAAACAGGGTTCTTCTTCGTACTGAAAAATCTTGGAAACTTACCCTTACACCACTGACCGTTTTCCACGTAAAAGGAGGCATTGAAGCTAATCATTATCAGGCTATTGTGGATGGGTATGGTAAGCAGTCTATCAAAGAAAACCGAGTAGATGGCTACCTATTGATTACGCATCAGTACGGTCAAAGACTGACTACATCTCTCAACCTACGGCAGGCTTATGTGATGGGCAGGGGTGTTCCGTTTGCCCCTTCGCTTGGGCTGGCGTGGAAAGTAGTTCAACTCCAAAAAAGTCAATTTACTTGGAAGGTTAATTTGTCGAAAAGTTACCATGCGCCTACGCTTAATGAACGCTACTGGATACCACAAGGAAACCCTCAAATTTTGCCTGAGATAGGCGTTCATACTGAGTCTGGAATTGTTTACAATTGGCAACCCTTTGAGAGCCTCACAAGCGAAATAAACGTGCATGGTTACAGGAATCAAGTCAAAAACTGGATTATTTGGAACCCTGACAGGAATTTTCGTGCTGAGAACATCCAAAAGGTACTGGTAACTGGATTGGAGTTAGAATTGAATATGTTATACAAATCAACCGAACGTTCATTCGGTTTTTATGGTTCTTATTCATACGTTAAGAGTAGCTACCAGAGCGTCAACTCTCCCTTTGATCAGGACATCATTGGTAAGCAGCTTATCTATATTCCGTTGCACCAAGGGATGATAGGTATTCGTACTCAGCTACGGCAGTCCAGTTTGGGCATACACGGGCAGTTTAATGGAACACGATTCACTACTTCGGATAATACAAAGTATCTTGCCGCTTTTGCTGTTTTTAACGCCCAATTCACCCAAAAAGTACAATTATTGCGGCATTCAGCATGCCTATCTCTGCATGTAAATAATGTATTCAATAGCTTCCAATTGAGCCTTGAAAACAAGGCCATGCCTGGTCGGAATTTTGCTTTAAATTTTCTTTTTTACTTTACTAAACATAAACAATTATGAAAACAAACTGCAACTATTTATGCAACCTTCTACTGGTAACAGTAGCTTCTTTTTACCTTTTATCCTGCCACTCCTCCACGGATGAATTACCGCTTCCTTACGACTCAGGCGTGGTGGTGGTTAACGAAGGTGGCTTCGGAAAAGGCAATGGAAGTTTATCGTTTTTAGTGCGAGATAACCAAACTACCATATATGATATTTTCAAGAAAGAGAATAACCTTCCATTGGGAGATATTGTGCAGTTTTATACCGAGTCAGATGGCAAAGGTTTTGTAGTGGTGAACAACAGTAACAAGATAGAAGTGGTAGATGCTCGCAGTTTTAAATCACTTGCCACGCTAACTAAAAACCTTACCCAACCTCGCTTTGTAAGCATTTCGGCTGGTAAGTTATACGTAACGTGTTGGGATCAATTAAATGCCGATTATTCGTTCAAAAATGGATGGGTCGCTGTGGTGGATTTGACCACGTTCCAAACCATAAAAATGATTCCAGTTGGTAAGGGGCCAGAACAACTCATGACCATAGGTAATGAGGTTTTTGTAGCTAATTCTGACGAGAATTTTGTGTCGGTTATTAACATACAAACCGATGCGGTAAGCACCATTACTGTACCCAATAATCCTACTCAATTAGTGAAGGATGCTAAGGGAAAAGTATGGGTTTTGTGCAAGGGAAAGTTTGGCGAAAAGTCGCAAGTTGTGCGGGTAAATCCACAGACAAAAACGATTGAAACCTCGATGGTGGTGGGTACTCATCCCAGCAAAAAGGCTGGGAATCTGTCGGTAGATAGCTTTGGTAAAACCATCTTTTTTACCTACAATTTTTATGATGCAGCCGATGGCTATAACTACAAAGGAGAAGTTTATTCGTTCTCGATTAGTGATTTGAGTATCACTACCGACAAGCCATTTGTGAGCAGGCCGTTTTATGGGTTAGGGATAGACCCACAAACCAACATGGTTTATGGAGCCTTAGCACCAAACTTTTCGCAGTCGGGTTATGTGTATCGTTACAAACCTACTGGACAACTGATAGACTCTGTAAAAGTAGAGATTGGACCAAGTGGATTTTTCTTTAAGTAGCTACCCGTAACTTACTGATAACTTGACACTTAACCTACTCAAAAACACCCTAACTATCAAGTGCAAGGTGTTTTTGAGTATTTTTTTGTTAATCCGTGAAACAGTTATTTTACCCAAAATGATATAATATATTGATAATCAATACATTATATAGAATTTAAAGAAAATGTTCCACGTGGATTCTTAACTAATTGATTTGGAGCCAATTAACAGTTTATCCACCAATGATAAACATGGTTATCCACAAAAAACAGCCCAAATAGGGGAGAAGAAACCCATTTTTAGCTATTTTGCCAACAAATACAACCTATAACCCATCTTATGGAAAAATTAGACTCATTGAACCAAGTTGCTGATTTTCACCGAACATTTAAAGCCCCTATTTTGGAGAATCCCCAAATTCCAGATCCGAAACGTGCCAAGCTTCGATACGATTTACTGGCAGAAGAACTCAGCGAATTTTGGGAAGCTGTTGAGCAAAATGACCTCATGGGCGTAGCTGATGCCCTTTGTGACTTACAATACGTACTTTCGGGAGCCGTGTTGGAGTTTGGCTTGGGCAACAAGTTTGTGTCGCTTTTTAACGAAGTACAACGCTCAAACATGAGCAAAGCCTGTCTTACAGAAGCCGAAGCACAAGCCACGGTACTATATTACTTAGAAAAAGATGGCACAGAGGCTTTTTATGAGTTGTCGGGCGATAAATACCTTGTTTTTAGAAAAGCTGATCACAAAGTACTTAAGTCTATTAACTATTCACCCGCTGATTTGGAAGGAATATTAAGATAGAATTACCACTTAATAAAATTGTATGGTTTTTCTTTGGATTATTCATTGAAAACCCTACATTTGGTTTTCGCACGCATCTGTTTTTCATCTTTTCATTTTCATCTTCTTTTCACCTCAAAACATTTTCTGTTTATGAAAAAACATTACTTTCGATTTTTTCTGCTGTTTTGTTTAACAGCGGTTCTTGTTTCGCCTACTTTTGCTGAAAACCTTTCTGACATAAGCAAAGTAACGCCATCATTTGTGAGCTCAATGTCTATTCCGTCGGTTTCGTTACCGATGAGTATTCCCCCAACATGTACCGTGGTGCCTGTCGTTAATACGGAAGTTTGTGTAGGAGGAACCCTTTATTTATCTACCAGTGACCCTACCGTAGGTGCACATAAGTGGAAAGGCCCGAATAACTATTCTTCCAACCTGTCTTCTCCAAATATCAATAACGTATCTACTGCCAGAGCAGGCGTTTATACCGTGAGCCGAACTATCAACAATTGTGTAGCAACAGCTACTGTAAATGTAGTGGTTAATACAGCTCCCACTTCACTTAGTGCAAGTAGTAACTCACCAGTTACACACGGAGGAACTCTCAACCTATTTGCAAATGCAAGTCCAGCTGGTGGGGGAAATAATTATTATTGGTATGGACCATCTTCTTTTTATTCCAATGCTCAAAATCCGAGCATTCCTTCAACAGATGCCGGAAACAACTCGGGTATTTATGAAGTATATTACGGCAATAATGCCTGCGGCTATCTTTATCAAACAGTTAGTGTTTCTATAATCCCAACTTGTACCATCAATAACATCACTGTGCCAGCAGCAGCTTGTGCGGGTTCGCCTATTACTTTAACAGCCAATGTAAGTAGTAGTGGGCCAAATCAACCAGGAGGTAAAGTGTTTACCTTAACAGGGCCTGGCGGTTTTTATAGCACCTCTACTTCACCAACACCTCCAAATAATGGCAACGGCACTATGACCGTCTCTCCTTATCAAGATGGTGTTTATACGCTTACTTACCAAAGAGGTAATTGTGTAGCTACTCGCACAACAAGTATAACTGTAAAAACGGCTACGCTTAGTATTAGCTCACCATCTAATCCAATCGTTTGTATAGGTAGTCCTTACACCCTTAGCTTTACAGTAGGTGGTAGTGGGGGTGGCACCGGAACTGCTTGGATATATCTTCCTGGAATAGGATGGAACACCCAAACGTTGTCAAATGGTTCATCAAGCATTACTATTCCTGCCGTATCAACTGCCAATGAGGGCTATTATAATATTTATTTCATAAAAAATGGCTGTGCAAGTACTACTTACGGTGATTACATTTCTGTACCACATTTAGATCCGTATGCTATCGCCCTTAATAATTCAGGTTCTTTTTTTACTGGTACTCCTGTGAAGTTATTTGCAAATCCGAGTATTTCAGCTAATAAAGATAAATTTAAGTGGGCAGGGCCTTCGTTTTCGTCAATTTTGAAAGAACCAACTGTAAGTTCAGTTGTGAACTCGAGTACTTACTCTGTTTCGGCTACTTTAACCAAT
>JBGAVQ010000329.1:0-5766 GCA_044228045.1 Spirosomataceae bacterium | reverse complement strand
ATTCTTGCAAATTGTTAGCAAACATCGTAGTTTTAAAACTGGTTTAGTTATTTAAAAGATAAACAAAGGACTTTTTGAGAAACCTTCAATTTCTTCTTGGCTAAACACAAATTTACAATGTCGCTTCTACATTCAACAACATACTAAAAATGAATCACCCATGTCTAACACCATCAATCGTCGCAATTGGTTAAAAAATGCAGGGCTGTTGGCTGGAGGGCTTAGCGTAGCTCCTTCGTTCTTACAACAAGCTGTGGCTAATCCTGCGCTTCAACAAGAACTCTATCTTGATTTGTCGCATGAGTATAGAGCAATGCAAGCCATGAATGCCCTACCACCAGCAGCCATCAAAGCTCGCTTGGGAGCTAATGAAAACCCCTGGGGGCTGTCAGACAAAACCAAAGAAGCTGTAGTGAATTCCCTCTCCGAAGCCAATAGGTACGGCATGAAAATCATCAAGGATCTTACTGATATCATTGCAGAGAAGGAAAAATTACCAATACCACCAGTAGAAGATGGCTTTATGGGAGCCACAAAAAGGTATATTAAATTAGGCTGCGGCTCGTCTGAGTTTTTAAGTGCCGCCATTATGCACTTTGGTCAAAAAGGAACCATTATGGTAGGTGACCCTTGCTATATTTCGGGAAATGACGAAAAAGTGGCGATGGAAAAAGTGAAACTCACCGCAGACTACCAGTACGACCTTGATGCCATGGCCGCCAAAGCCGATCCTGTTAAGCATAGCCTTATTTACATTTGCAATCCCAACAATCCAACAGGAAACATACTTCCTGCTGATAAACTTAGGGCATTTATTGATAAAGTGGCTGACAAAGTTCCTGTGTTGGTTGATGAGGCTTATATTGATTATGCCAAAGACCCCATCGCCGATTGCATGGTGGACAAAATACGAGAAGGCAAGAATGTGATTATCCTCCGTACGATGTCTAAATTATATGCTTTTGCAGGAATGCGCCTTGGTTATGCCTTAGGCAAACCCGAATTGCTCAATCCTATTGGTAAATATACCATGAATGGTTTTGGACTTTCGGTACCTACCATCATGGCAGCCATGACAGCCTTGAAAGATACCGACTATTCAAAGGTAATACTATCCAATACGGCAGCTTCTAAAGCGTATCTACTCGATTTCTTGAAGGCTTCGGGCTATACAGCTATTCCTTCTTATGCTAATTTTGTACTGTTTCCTATCAAAATGAAAGGGATGGTCTTGACCTCAAAAATGCGAGAAGATGGGGTTATGGTCAGAAATTGGTTCTTTGATGCCCAGCATTGGTGTAGGGTATCTATTGGTACTATGGACGAAATGAAAGCATTTACTGAGAGTTTTACTAAGGTTGTTTCATAATTCAAAAAACACCAATCCAGCGAATCATTTTGGTTCGCTGGATTTTCTTTATAAGTGCATAACCAAACACAATTACTGTGATAGTTATGAGTAACAACTAATTACAAAAATCTTGACCAGACGAGAATTTATCAATCGGACTTCGGTAGCTTCATCAGGGTCGGGTTATGTGGCAATGTTGGCGTTGGGAATGGTGCAATCAGCCCCGTCGCAAGCGTTTAACCTGCCTCGTACCGATAAAAGTAATAAAAAAATCATCATTTTGGGTGCAGGTTTAGCTGGAATGGCCGCTGCCTACGAGTTGGGGAAATTGGGGTACGACTGCACGCTCTTAGAAGCTCGCAACCGTGCCGGCGGAAGGGTATGGACACTCAGAGAAGGAACTACCGAAACCGAAATAGGTGGCCAAAAACAAACCTGCCGCTTCGATGAAGGGCATTACCTCAATGCAGGGGCTGCTCGTATTCCACACCATCACCAGCTAACTATTCAGTATTGTCGTGAATTAAAAATTCCACTCGAAATCTTTGGGAATTTTAATGAGGCAGGCTATTACTATGCTGAAAACCAGGCGGGGAGTCTTGCTAATCAACGAGTAAGGGCCAGAGAAATTCATGCCGATATGCGAGGATATACCTGTGAGTTGTTGGTAAAAGCCATTGACCAACATAGCCTCGACTTACCCATGACCAAAGAAGATGTGGACAAACTACTTACTTGGCTAAAAGAAGAAGGCGACCTCAACGAACAAAAACTATATAAAGGCTCTGAGCGTCATGGTTACAAAGTTCGCCCGGCAGCGGGTAATCAGGCTGGTGAATTGGCATCGGCGCATCAGTTGAAAGACATTATTGAGTCGGGGCTAACTCACCCAGCGTTTGCCAATGTGGGCGAATATACGTATCATCAACAGCCTATTATGCTACAGCCCGTAGGCGGAATGGACAAATTGCCCCAAGCCTTTGCCAATTTATTAGATGACAAAATCCGCTATGAGTGTGAAATTCAGGCTATTCGCAAAAAACAGTCAGGGGTTCTCATTGAATATATAGACAAGAAAACAGGCAAAACACAGGACATAACTGCCGATTATTGTATTTGTACTCTCCCACTTTCCATTTTAAAAAATATTGAATCTGACCTTTCTGGCGATGTAAAGCGCACAGCTGATTTTGTGTCTTATATGGATGCCTGCAAAATCGGGATACAGTTTAAACGACGGTTTTGGGAAGAAGATGATGCTATTTTTGGAGGCATTACCAAAACCAACATGGACATTACCCAACTTTTTTATCCTTCGTATGGTTTTTTAGGTCAAAAAGGGGTGGTTAAAGGAATGTATAATTTCCACGAGCGAGCACGCAGGGTTGGTAATTTATCTTTGGCAGATCGTGAAAAATTGGCTTTGGAACAAGGTGGCAAAATTCACCCACAATATACTACTGAGTTTGAGAATTCGTTTTCGTTAGCATGGCAAAAAATTCCATATAGTAAAGGGGCCTGGGCTACTTATACCTCAGCCCAACGACAAAGACTTTACTCAACCTTGCTTGAACCAGACGGTGAAATATATTTTGCTGGTGAGCATTGTAGTTATCTCACTGCCTGGATGGCAGGGGCATTTGAGTCTGCTCGGTATGTAGTGGATAAACTGCATCAACGAGTTATAAAAGGCTAATAGCCAGACATTGACATCACAAACACCAATTAACTCAATGAAAAAAATACTCGTACTCATCCTGACTTTTGTTTGCTTGGGCATAGCAAATGCCCAAGAGGGCGAAAAACGCCCCATATCGGCTGCCGAATATGATGCCGTGAAGAAAGTTGTAGTGCAAAACCTCGATAAAGATACCTATGTTAAGGCTGCACCTTTCGTGTTGGATAGAAGTCATCCACCTGTGGTGTTCAAGTTTTCGGATGGAATTGTTCGTAAAGTTTATTTATACAAACTCTATGAATCTGAAAACATGGCCGAACTGGGTATGTTGGCCATTTACACCACCTCAAAAGATGCAAAAAAGATAATTATTCCTGTTCCATCACCAGCGGCTCAGGGCGATGTATGGGGCAAGTATATTGACGATTTGAAATACGGTGAAAAAGATAACATGGGGCTGGCTTCGTGTCTTGCTTTTGCACTTACCAAATCTGGGGTAGGGGGGAGTGCCGCAGTTACTAACAAAGAAGAAGATAAGTACGAATACTGTTTTCCTGCCGATGCAATGGTAACACTTGCCAATGGAGCCCAGCAACGTATTGCTGAGCTAAAAAGCGGTGACAAAGTACTATCATATCATGCCAACCAAACAGATGTGGCTACGGTAAAGCAGGTGCAAATCCATAGCAACCAATTATACGCCATCACTCGCCTTGCCCTCATTGACCCCTCTGAAAAAGTAACCGCTGGACCAGCTCAATGGCAATTAACCACCCTGGAAGCAACAGCCAATCACCCTGTTTTGACAGCCTTTGGTAAGAAAAATATCGGCGATGTAGCTGTAGGCGAAACACTTTACCAACTTCGTGATGGTAAGCTCAAAGCCTACGAAGTATTTGTAAAGCAAACCACAGCCAGCCAAGTATCACAGGTTTTTAACCTTGTTACGGACAAAGCAACTTATGTTGTAAATGGCGTAGTTGTGTTTGCGAAATAGACTATTTTATAATAGTAACTGTGCCATGCAAACTGGCCGAGGCTGTATCGGGTGTACTTCCATTGAGGCGAATTACATAGTAGTAAGTGGCAACAGGCATCAATTGGCTGTTAAGCTTACCATCCCAAGGCATTAAATAGCCTTTTGAGTTAAAAATTTGCCCGCCCCATCGGTCATAAATTTCTACTAAGCAATTGGGATACCCTTCAATTCCTTGGAGTTGCCAAGTATCATTTGCCCCATCATCATTTGGTGTAAAGGCTGAGGGTATTAATACTTCTGGTTCTGCAAGTACCGATATGGTAATTTCGTCACTGGCTATACAACCAGCAGCCGAGGCTACCGTAATGCGATAGGTGGTAGTGACAACAGGGTTTGCCACAGGATTTAGTGCATTGGGGCGATCAAGGGTCAGAGCAGGTTGCCATGTAAACGTAGCACCACCCGAAGTGGTGGCAGGCAAAGTAATACTGCTTCCAATCGAAATGGTTTGATCGTTTCCCGCATTAACTGTTGGAAGCGTTGCTTGTGTTATATTTGTAGTTGGGCTGTTGGCTTGGCAACCGTTGGCATCTTTGACCGTAACCAAATAAGCCCCTATTTGCTTCACTTTTAAAGTCATTTGAGTTGCTCCTGCTATGTTTGCTCCATTGAACTGCCATTGATACGAAAGGCCGTTGCCTGCCATAACACTCAAAATTGTAGAGTCTTGTGGGCAGAGTACATTTTTAGGGGCAGTAATTGCAGCCAGTGGCGGCGTTAATTGCGTAAGAGCAACGGCTGTTGAAGTAGCCGAACAATTAGCATCTTTTACAATTACAGTATAAGAACCAGCTTGTTTGGCATCAAAAGTCTGCTGAGTAGCTCCTGCAATAGTTGTTCCATTCAACTGCCAAGTGTATGTGTATCCTGCCCCGGTATTAGCAGTGAGTGTAACAGACTCTGCTGGGCAAAATGCGGTTTTTGGAGCAACAATATTGGCAGGAGGCTTGGGTAAAACTGTCAATGCAACAGGTGCAGAGATTTTAACGGGTTGACATTTAGTAGAATCAGTAGCTACCACTGTATAGCTGCCGGCAGTGGTAGCTAAATAGATAGAATCTTTTGCACTGGCAATGTTTTGGCCATTTAACCGCCACTGAAAAGTAGCAGATTTGTTAGTAGTACGAGCTACCAAGCGAGCGGACTCACCAGCACAAAAAGAGTTAGGTGTGGGCAGTTTGGTCACAGGATTCGTAACTGCAATGGTCGGAACTGGATTGTTGCCACAATCGGCTACTTCGACGCACATCTGGTGATACGCTGTGCCTACTTTTAGGTTGTTTACATAATAATCAACCGCAAAGCATAAAGTATAGACACCGTTTTGGGTAGGAGTAACTGTAATTAAACAACCAAACGGATTATCTGTGATTTTTGCGGGGGTTGAGGCTGTTATGGGGTTGTCGGCTGCAAAACCAGATTGCCAATTAAAAAAACCTGTGCTGTTGGTAGGCGTAACAAATCGGTGTTTGATTTGGTACTTAAAAGTGGCCGGTGGTGTTTTGTAAAAGGTTGAATAATGTTGATAACTAAGCAAGGAATCTTTGCAGGTATAGAGGTAGCCTTTGTAACTGTGTTCTGGCACATATTGAAAAGCTGGTTGAGCTACATCGCCCCAGGTTGGTGCTGCAATTTCGTGATAGAGTTGTACGCTTGTTGCTGGATTAGAGATATTGACAACGGAATTGTCTAAGCTAT
>JBGAVQ010000328.1:0-5898 GCA_044228045.1 Spirosomataceae bacterium | reverse complement strand
GCCCACACGCAACAAGTGCTTGCCTCGGCACAATACCCTGATTCAGAGGCCTCCATCATAGCTATTGAGCCAGGTTGGGCAGAGCAAGACCCAGAATCTTGGTGGAATTTTGCTCAAAAAGCCATATTACGAGTCAATGCTTCTGGCAAATATAATCCAAAAGAAATAGCCGCCATTGGCATTGCCTATCAAATGCATGGTTTAGTGTTGGTAGATGCAAACCAGCAATCCATCCGCAATTCAATTATTTGGTGCGACAGCCGTGCCGTACCCTTTGGCGAACAAGCTTTTACAGACATAGGCCCAGAAATTTGTTTGGCCCATTTACTCAATTCTCCGGGCAACTTCACGGCATCAAAATTGGCGTGGGTCAAGCAACAAGAGCCTGATAATTATGCCAAAGCTACCAAATTGATGCTTCCTGGTGATTTTATTGCCATGAAACTCACTGGCGACATCACCACCTCCAATTCTTCGCTATCCGAAGGAATCTTTTGGGACTTCCAAGCCAATGAAGTTTCGGCTGATGTTATGGATTATTATGGGTTTGAGGCTGATTTAATTCCTGAAATTAAGCCTGTATTTGGTGAGCATGGTCAAGTTACATCGGCTATTGCTGAATCATTAGGATTAACCACAGGCATTCCAGTTACCTACAAAGCCGGCGACCAACCCAATAATGCCCTGTCACTCAATGTATTAGAACCTGGCGAGGTTGCAGCAACTGCTGGCACTTCGGGCGTGGTGTATGCCGTAAGCGACCAAGTAAGCTACGACTCCCAGTCAAGGGTAAATACCTTTGCTCACGTGAATCATCAACGTGTAGATAATCAAACTCGGCTCGGGATTTTGCTTTGTATCAACGGTACTGGCATCTTGAATTCATGGACAAAAGCAAATCTGGGCAAGTCACTCTCTTATCCAGAAATGAATGAATTGGCTAATCAAGTACCAATCGGAAGCAACGGACTTCGTATTTTACCTTTTGGCAACGGTGCCGAACGGATGTTGGCAAACCGAAATATTGGTGCACAAGTCTTGAACTTAGATTTTAACCAACATACTCAGCATCACTGGTTTAGAGCCGTACAAGAAGGCATTGCGTGTTCGTTCCGCTACGGCATGGAGCTAATGGCTTCGATGGGTGCAAAACCTTCAGTTATTCGGGCTGGTAAAGCCAATTTATTTTTGAGTGACTTGTTTGGTCAAACCTTAGTTAATTTGACCCAAACCCCCGTAGAACTCTATGATACTGATGGAGCCAAAGGAGCAGCACTCGGTGCAGGTATTGGGTTAGGTATCTATCACCAACCCAAAGAAGCCTTTGAAAAATTGAAAAAGCTGGGAGAAATCCATCCAGAGGAGTCTTTGAGTGACCAATATGAAGAAATTTATCAAGATTGGCTTGGTGGATTACAAAAGGCTTTAATGTAGGTAACTACCAATAAAACAAAGTACCACAATCCTCTCTATATTTTTGAATAGTTGGTCACAAACGGATACAACAGATTTTAACACAAACAACACAACCCATTTAATATCCTTACAATGAGCATTTTAGTAGGAGACAAAGAGTATTTTAAAGGCATCGGGCAAATCGCATACGAAGGGCCTGAGAGCGACAACCCACTGGCGTTTCGTTGGTACAATGCCAATCAAGTAGTTGCTGGCAAAACCATGAACGAACATTTTAAGTTTGCCATGGCATATTGGCATACACTTTGTGGTTCGGGGCTTGACCCATTTGGCGAAGCCACCCACTTGTATCCGTGGAATGATTCGAGCGATGTAATTCAACGCATGAAGGACAAAGCCGATGCTGCGTTTGAGTTTATGACCAAACTGGGGCTTCCGTACTTCTGTTTCCATGACCTCGACGTGGTTGATTTTGGTAACGATGTAGTAGAAAATGAAGGCCGATTGGCTGCTTGGACCGACTACGTAAAACCCAAAATGGCTGCAACAGGCGCTAAGTTGCTATGGGGAACTGCCAATTTGTTCTCGAACCGTCGGTACATGAATGGGGCTTCAACTAACCCGAACTTTGAGGTATTGGCACACGGTGGCGCACAGGTAAAAGCAGCTTTGGATGCAACCATAGCACTCGGAGGCGAAAATTACGTATTCTGGGGTGGTCGTGAAGGCTACATGAGTTTGCTCAATACCAACATGAAACGTGAGGTAGAACACCTGGCTCGCTTTCTGCACACTGCCAAAGACTATGCTCGTAAAAATGGCTTTACAGGCACGTTCTTCATTGAGCCAAAACCTTGCGAACCAACCAAGCATCAGTACGATTACGACTCTGCCACTGTAATAAGTTTCTTACGCCAGTATGACTTGATGGACGACTTCAAACTCAACATTGAGGTAAACCATGCAACCTTGGCTGGGCATACATTCCAACACGAATTGCAAGTTGCCGCCGACGCTGGTATGCTTGGCAGCATTGATGCCAACCGGGGCGACTATCAGAACGGTTGGGATACGGATCAGTTCCCAAACAATGTAATGGAATTGACAGAATCTATGCTCATCATCTTAGAATCAGGTGGAATCCAAGGCGGAGGAGTCAATTTTGATGCCAAACGTCGTCGTAATTCTACTGATAACGAAGACCTGTTCTACGCCCACATTGGCGGCATGGACTGTTTTGCACGGGCTTTAATTGCTGCAGATAATATCTTGACTAAGTCTGACTATAAGAGCCTCAGAGCACAACGTTATGCGTCGTTTGACAGTGGCAAAGGAGCTGAT
The DNA here is from genome assembly GCA_044228045.1 of Spirosomataceae bacterium. GTDB lineage: Bacteria > Bacteroidota > Bacteroidia > Cytophagales > Spirosomataceae > JAXLVB01. The sequence goes on along the minus strand of JBGAVQ010000328.1, from coordinate 3,141 downwards.
TATGAGGCTGGTAAATTAACCTTAGAAGACCTTAGGAACATTGCCGTAGAAGTTGGCGAACCCGCTGTTATTTCTGGAAAACAAGAGTTATTTGAGAATATTGTAAATCGCTATGTGTAGAAATAACAAACCCACAAGGTTTTAGAAACTTTGTGGGTTTAAATTTGAAAAGCCCCGCAAGATATTAGAAACCTTGCGGGGCTTTTTTTGTGCTTATTTCAACAAACCCTCTGGCACAGGTTTTTCTAACAAATGCTTGTAGATATATTGAGTTTTGAGGTTATCAAAATGCTGGCCTTTTGCTCCGCCCCAGCCGTGTCGTCCACCAGGGTAAATCATAAACTCAAAGTTCTTTTTGGCATCTTGTAACTTACTAATCAACTGAATGCTGTTTTGCATGTGTACGTTGTCGTCCATTGTGCCATGCACAATCAGCAAATTGCCTTTGTATTTGTCCACATGCGTAAGCGGGCTACCAGCCTTATAACCTTCTGGGTTTTCGGCTGGGGTATCCATAAAACGCTCTGTATAAGCACTATCATACAACTGCCAGTCGGTTACACTGCCACCCGCCATACCATGTGTAAATATATCGCTACCCGCCGTTAGGGCCAAGCACGTCATGTAACCACCATAACTAAAGCCTGTGATACAAATCTTGGTAGGGTCAGCTAATCCTTTGTCTATCAAATACTTCACCATTGTTTTGTAATCTTGCAATTCCCATTTACCCAAATTGCGGTGCATGTAGTTGAGTCCTTCTTTTCCAAAATGTCCGCTGGCACGATGATCCAACGAAACCTGTATCATGCCCTCCTGAGCATACCACTGTGAACGAGCATTCCAAGCCCATTGGTCATAGACCGTACCAGCATTAGGGCCACCGTATATACTCACCATCACAGGGTATTTTTTACCAGCAACCATATTGGTTGGATAGGTAATCACCATCGGTAAATCATACAGCCCATCGTCACTTTTCACCCGAAGTAGTTCTGTTTTGGCCACATTGTAAGTATCCATTTCAGACCCTTTTGCCGCACCCAATGCCTTGATTAACTTACCGTTGTTGTCAATAATGGCTATTTGAGCAGGAGTGCTCACGTTAGAGTAGGTAGTGGTAAAATAACTATAGTCAGGTGATGGCTGAATCTGACGGTGATTGAAGTCGCCAAAAGTAAGACGTTTCATGCCTTTACCATCAAAACCAACTCGGTACAAGTCAAAGCGGGCGGTGTTTTCAATGCCTCTTGCCTGAAAATATACAACTCGTTTCTTTTCGTCTAAGCCAACTACCGACGTTACCGTAAATTTCCCTTCAGTAATGTTGTTTTTAAACTTTCCGTTAGACTCATACAAATAAAGATGGTTCCAACCTGTTTTGTCACTGGCAATAATCATTTCTTTACCTCCACTGATAAACGTCAGTCGCTTGTCGGCGTTGTCAATCTCAATCCACGAATTTTGCCGTTCGGTATAAATCTCTTTTTTAGACCCATTAGCAGGCGATACCAAATAAACAACAAGCTGGTTGTAACCCCTGTTGGCCCATTGTACCACCAATCCGCTTCCGTCTGGGTGCCACTCGGGCCAAGCAAAGTACTGCTCGTCTTTTTCATTAAAATCGGCCCATGTGGTTGCACCGCCTTCGGGAGATACAAATCCAATCTTGGCTTCTGGATTAGGGTCGCCACTTTTGGGGTAACGAGTTTCTTCAATAAAGCCATGCTGTCCTTCGCTACTATAAAGCGGAAACATAGGGGTTTTGGATTCGTCAAAACGCATATACGCAAGGGTTTTGCTATCTGGACTCCACCAAAAGGCACGATAACGAGTAGCTCTACCAAAAATCTCTTCCCAATAAACCCACGTGGCGTAGCCATTCAAGATGGTCTTAGTGCCGTCGGTGGTTAGTTTTTTTTCTTGGTTGGTGCTTAGGTTAAATGCGTAAAGGTTGTTTTCCTTAGAATAAGCCACAAAGTTGCTATCTGGCGAAAATGTTGGGTTTTTCTCCTCGGCTTTGTCGTTTGTCAGTTGTTTTTCGTCGTTGCCAGTTTTTAAAAACAAATCGCCATTTTTGACCAAAAGTGATCTCCCTGGTTTGCTTGGCGAAGCCGTGGCCTCGGCTGGAGCATCGGTCATTTTGCCACTTGGCAACTCCAATACATAGTTTTTGAGTTCGGCTTCGGGTGTTTGGCGCATCGAAATCAATGCCTTGTTTTGGTCAAGCCATTTTCGGACAACTGGAAGTGGCTGTGTGAAATTTTTAGGATTGCGACCTGCCATGAGGTCTTTGGTATCAAAGTCTTTTTTTTGGGCAAAAGCGCAAACCTGACAGCAAAGCAACAAGAGTAACGTTTTTTTCATGTTATGTAAGGTGATGAATGTGGGTGGCAAGGTAAGCATTTCTTGACAAATTTGTGTACCTATACTCACCTCCTAAAACCATTTTCTATTTGAATGTAAAATTTAGCTTACTAAATATCCTTAGCTCAAATATCTTTTAGTGGTGAATAAGTTGGTCTATGCTATGAAATCAAATCATAATTACAAGTAATTTTAAGGAATTTGTAAGTTGTATCATAAAATAGTATTTTTGAAAAAAGAGAACGATTATGAACATAGATTTTGATGATAACGGAAATTTGTATCCTTATCAAAAAAATGTATTAACGACAGAATTCTTGCAAGAAAAGTTTGTTGTCAACTTTCCTTTGTCTGAATCTCGTTTGTTTTTATTTGAAAATCTAAAAAGTACCGTACAGATTTATACGAGCAGCTGAATTATCCATTTAAACAATGGATTAATGGCAGTTTTATATCTCAAGAACAAAATCCTAACGATATTGATATTGCTAATTTGATTCTGTTTACCGAGGAATTAGACTTGACAATTGAGCGCATTATTCCATATTTTACAATTGACGGCTCACTCGAAACATACCGAGTTGATGCACATTTGATTCCTATTTATAACTCAAACGACCCACGTTCAGCAAACACACAATTGCGCATGAATTATTTTGTGGAGTGGTTTGGACGAGACCGTAAAGACAACCCAAAGGGTTTTGTAGAACTTTCAATGCCATGATAGAACCCCGCCATCCAGATATTATCATTCGAGAAATAAACGAGTTGAAT
>JBGAVQ010000327.1:0-5910 GCA_044228045.1 Spirosomataceae bacterium | reverse complement strand
TAATATCCTGATTTTCAAGTAGTTTTTTATATTTGGCAAACAAAAAGATAGACGTACGAGGTTGTAAAATTAAGGTTGGGATCTCTGTTCCATCGGGACGAAAAATAGTTTGATTATGCTCCCAGACTACGTGCAGAATCACATTGTCATAAGCTCTATCCTCTGAATGAGCATGAGCCTGCCAGTCCGACGATTTCAGGTGCATTTCTATATTACCAGCCCATTCAATGCCACCAATTATCAAGCGAGCTTCTGTAAAATCAGGGCCGGCGTGGGTGTTGAGCCGCCCAGTCTCAATAAGTTGCAATTCTTCTCCTTGGGCCGTGCACAGTTCGCTGCGGTCAAATTGCTGGAATTGCCAGAGGTAATGCAGAAATGTTTCTTGAAGTGGAATCATAAATAATGCTGAATTATGAATGCTGAATTATAAATTTCATAATCAATTTATAGTCAGCATTTTATAGCAGGTCAAAAAGGCGTTTATTTATGTCTGATTACTTAATACAAAGCGGGACTGTTCCCCTACAGTAATTTATCTAAATAAATTTCCATTTCTTCTTGGAGTTTCTGAGCCTCTATACCAGCTTGTTGAGCAAAGTTACTGCCCGATGATGCATAAATAATACCCCTTGACGAATTGACCAGCAGCCCGCATTGGGCATTCATGCCGTAGGTTGAAACCTCAGCCAAACTGCCTCCTTGCGCACCAACACCTGGTACTAATAAAAAATGCTTAGGAACTAACTCCCTAATACGAGTGAGTTGTTGGGCCTGTGTTGCACCCACAACATACATCATTTGTTCGTCGTTAGCCCATTGTTGGGAGCCAAACTGCCTCCTTGCGCACCAACACCTGGTACTAATAAAAAATGCTTAGGAACTAACTCCCTAATACGAGTGAGTTGTTGGGCCTGTGTTGCACCCACAACATACATCATTTGTTCGTCGTTAGCCCATTGTTGGGAGGTAAGCAATACTTGTTCAAATAGCTGATTACGAAGATTTTGACTGTTCGTAACAACATCGTTGCCAACAACCGATAAGCGTTGAAAATCGGCACTGCCCTCATTGGAAGTTAGTGCTAACAAAATGACCCATTTGTTGGCGAAACCTAAAAACGGTGTAACAGAGTCTTTGCCCATGTAAGGAGCCACGGTGACGGCATCGAAATCAAGACCCGACGTAGCTTTGTCAAAAAAAGCCCTTGCGTACAAGCCCGATGTGTTGCCTATGTCGCCCCGTTTGGCATCGGCTATGGTAAAGCAGTGTTTAGGAATATAGTCGAGTGTTTTTTGTAAACTTTCCCATCCTGGTGCACCCAGGGCTTCATAAAAAGCCGTATTGGGTTTGTAGGCCACAGCGTAAGGCTCAGTAGCATCAATAATGCGGCGATTGAATTCAAAAATTGGGTCTTTTTCTTTCAATAAATACGATGGGATTTTCTGAATATCGGTGTCAAGACCTACACAGAGATATGATTTTTTAGCAGCGATTTGGGCGAAAAGTTCGGTTTTGGTCATGAATTTGCTAATTATTACTGTAAGTTTAGTCTGAAAGTAGTTAGCTGTCAAATAATTTCTAATTTTGCCCTAAAGTTTTGAGCTATTCAAAAGATGATAAGCTTTCTTTGGGAGTTCAAAGTAAAGAAGTATTTGTTGATTTATTTAGTTTCACACCCCACTGTATGGAGTTTAAATTGACTTCTTTGTCTGGACTGGTCGAGATAATACCACAATTATATCACGACGAGCGAGGGTTCTTTTTTGAATCATACAGCCAGAGAATCTTTACCGAAAACGGTATTAGCGACGTATTTGTGCAAGACAATCACTCGTTTTCATCGAAAGGCGTGCTTCGAGGATTGCATTACCAAAATCCACCTTTTGGGCAGGGTAAGTTAGTACGAGCCGTTACGGGCAAAGTAATGGATGTGGTAGTGGATATTCGCCGGAACTCTCCTACATTTGGGCAACATGCCAAGGTTTTGTTGGAGGCCAATAGAGGCAATATGCTGTATGTTCCTGTTGGCTTTGCTCATGGCTTTGTTGCCTTAGAAGACGCCGTTTTTGCTTACAAATGCACTGGTTTTTACGAAAAATCAGCAGAAGGAGGCATTATTTGGAATGACCCCGAGCTCGATATTGACTGGGGAATACAACACCCAATTGTATCAGCAAAAGATCAACAGCTATTGTCTTTCAAGGATTGTGTGAATGGCTTTTGAGTTGGTACGGTTGTTGTAAAGCACACAAAATAGTAAGTCACGGCGCAAGTTGTGACTTTTTTGTTGAAATAGCCCCAATCGCTTCGTTTCTCAAAATCGCCTTTTTTGATAACAGAGCCGCATTTTGGATTAAGAAACACAATTTGATTACCAACTGGCACAATTACTGCAAGACAAGTAACGAGTTTTCGATGCCTATTAAAATTTATGTTTATCGAAAGAATGTTACTGCCCTTTTTGAAGCCCAAGCGGCTTAAATCTTTGCCTAATTTGACTGCGCCTACCCTTGCGGTAGATGTTCACGCCCATGTATTGCCCAGCCTCGACGATGGGCCTGATACAGTGGAGGAGTCACTCCGTATTATTGAAGGACTTGTAGCACAAGGCGTGCAAAAAATAATAGCTACGCCTCATGTGATGGGTAATTATTATAGAAACACGCCAGAGCTTATTGAAAAACAGGCTCAACTGATGCGACAAGTGATTCGCCAACGAGAAATACCAGTAACACTCGATGTAGCTGCAGAATATTATTTGGATGAGTACTTAATGGAGCAATTGAGGCAGGAAATCCCATTGATTACTTTTGGAAAGCAACAATATTTACTGTTTGAAACCCCTTTTATACAAGAACCCCCTGAATTGGATGAATGTATTAAGTTGATGATTAAGCAGGGGTATCGCCCCGTGTTGGCACATCCTGAGCGTTATTTGTACTTACAACGAAGTTTTGATCTTACCCGTGAAATTCACCGTAGAGGCGTGTTGTTTCAAATCAATATCAACTCATTTACAGGTTATTACTCTCGGCAAACCCAACTTTTTGCCGAAGTCATGACCGACTTCCATATTGTAGATTTTTTGGCCTCAGACATCCATCGCCTCAATCAATTAGAACTATTAGCCATTTCACGAAGACAGCCTTATTTTCTCAAAAACCTAAACTACGGCGTGCTGAATGATACCTTGATGTAGGGGGTACCACAATAAAAAATGTCAAACCCCAAAGATTTGACATTTTTGTAGTAGTATTTAGCCGTTTTCAATTATCCCAAATCACCACCTCGCCTGTTCTGTACCATTTTTCCATTTTGGGCTTATAGTTATTTTCAATAACGTTTCGCTTAATTTTCATGGTGGGCGTAAGCATGTTGTTTTCTACGGTCCAGCCTTCTTTCAATACAACTATTTTTTTGATGTGTTCATAGTGCTTAATGGTTGGGTTAATGCTCTCTACATTAGCCATTAAACTTTGAATAACTATCTCTTTATCAGCTCCTTTTCCTAAGTCAGAAAGCACAATAAGTGCTATTGGTTGAGGCAGACTTTCCCCTGTCACACATACCTGCTCCACAAAATTATTGGTGGCGAAGCCCTTCTCTATTGGCACTGGCACTACATACTCTCCTTTGGCAGTCTTGAACATATCTTTGACTCGGCCCGTAATTTTCAAATACCCGTCGGGTGTCAATTCGCCCATGTCGCCAGTGCAAAGCCAGCCATCTTTAAGCAATTCGGCGGTTAGCTTCGGTTCTTTATAATATCCAATAGTCATCCACGGGCTGCGCATTTGTACCTCCTGGGTAACAGGGTCAATTCTGGTTTCTACTCCATTGTTTAACCGGCCAACTGTACCATCTTGAACTGCATCTGATGGCATAAGACTATGTGCACCCATATTCTCGGTCATTCCGTAGGCTTCTTGTATTTTAATACCCAGTTTACGAAACCATCGTATTAAAGAAGGAGGCATAGGAGCCGCACCTGTTAGTATAAAATGAGCGTTGTTTAGCCCTAAACCCTGCCGAATTTTTTTCTTCACAATGCCAGAAAGTATAGGGATTTTCAAAAATAAATCCAGCTTTTTTTGAGGCATTTTGGCAAGAATACCCAACTGAAATTTAGTCCAGATGCGTGGTACCGCCAAAAAATGCGTCGGACGAGCTACTTGGAGGTTCTTGGCAAAGGTGTCTATACTCTCTGCAAAATAGATAACTCCTCCACCAACCAAACTCCCTGTCTCCACCAACGAACGTTCGGCAATATGACATAGCGGAAGGTATGAAAAGAAACGACATTCCTCTACCGTAGTTAGTTGTAATATATCGCCACTATAAGCAAATACACTGGCACTGGATCTGTACGTAATCATTACGCCTTTGGGTACGCCTGTGGTACCAGAGGTATAAACAATACTCATTAGATCGTCGAGGTCTGGGTAATAATCTTCGCTCATTGGTTCGTGGCGAGCGATGATGTCGTTCCAATTTTCATATTTATTGACAGGACTATTCTCATACTCAGCAGGATAGGCAATGCACTTCACGTCGCTCGGGATACCCGCATAGAAGTTCACTCCTGTATCAATTTTTCCAACAAATAGCACTTTGCAACCACTGTGGGTCATTACTTGATTGAGTGAGTCAGCGGTAAGTGTTGGATAAAATGGAACAGAAACGTGGCCCGACAACATTATCGCAATATCGTTAATAATCCAGTGAGCGCAGTTTTTGGAGATGATTCCAATGTTTGATTTTTCGGGCAAATTCAACGATTTCAAATAAGCAGCCATGCGGCGAGCTTGATTACCAACTTCGTGCCAAGTATAGTCTTTGAAAGTATCGCCAAAAGGTTGGCGCAAGTAAATGGTATTGGCTTTTTGTTTTTCCCACTGATAAAAAAATTGAAGTGTGGTTTTCATCTCCATCATTGGTTCCATACGAAGCGGGGTTTGTTTTTTTACAATAAATTTTATTACAATTCTACGAAAAAACAATACGATACCTACATTTGTTTGTAAAAATGTATAGACAAATAAACCTTTTGAGCCATCAAACCCCTGCCATCTTGCTCACATGAAAAAAATCTTACGTTGGCTCGCATACTTATTGCTTGGTCTCTTGGTAATTCTGATAGGATATTCAGTGGCTAATTATCAAGCGGATATTCCTGTTAGTCAGCTGATTGACAAATATGCTAATGCAGAGTCGGAGTTTATGAAAATGGATAGTATAGAAGTGCATTACCGAGACGAAGGGAACCCCAATGATAGCATTCCGCTTGTACTACTTCATGGCACAAGTTCGTTTCTGCAAACGTGGGACGGCTGGACGCAGGCACTCAAAACCACCCACCGCATCATTCGTCTTGATTTGCCTGCTTTTGGCATAACAGGACCAAACCCACAGAATGATTATTCTACCCAATATTACGTAGCGTTTCTACACACGTTTCTTCAAAATTTAGGTGTTAAGCAATGCTATCTGGCGGGTAATTCGTTGGGAGGCAGCATTGCATGGAACTACACGGTGGCGTTTCCGAACGAAGTGAAAAAACTAATTTTGCTTGATGCTGGCGGCTATACTGCCAAGGGCAAACGAACGGGTGGCAACTTGGGCTTTCGTATTGCTCGTATGCCTGTTGTTAATCAGTTAGTTAGGTATATTACGCCTCGAAGTATTGTAGCAAAAAGCCTCCAAGACACCTACGGCGACGATAGCAAAATCAATGATGAGCTAATTGACCACTACTGGAAAATGACTTTGCGAGCTGGCAATCGGGAAGCGCTCATTAGCCGTATGCAAACAATGTGGCAGAACCAGCCAGCATTAATAAAACAGATTAAATGCCCTACGTTGATTATGTGGGGAGAGCTTGATCAACTCATTCCAGTAGAGCACGCCGAG
>JBGAVQ010000010.1:0-41244 GCA_044228045.1 Spirosomataceae bacterium | reverse complement strand
CCTGCCAAATGGACTGTAAAAGACGGGTTTATGGAGGTAGTACCACAGGTCAGGAGACATCCAAACCAAGATGAAATTTGGCGATTGTCAGTTGCACATTGAGTGGAGCGCACCAGATGTGATTCCCAATGATGTAGGTCAGAACCGTGGTAATAGTGGGGTATTTTTCCAAAATCGCTATGAACTTCAAGTACTTGACAATTACAAAAACCGCACCTATCGCAACGGCCAAGCTGGTAGTATCTACAAAGATCATGCCCCGTTGGTAAACCCCATCAAAAGCCCTGATGAGTGGAATGTTTATGATGTGGTTTATACAGCACCTCGCTTTAAGCCTGATGGTAGCTTAGATTCACCTGCTCGTATTACCGTTTTCTTTAATGGCGTGTTGGTGCAGAATAATGTAACTATTAATGGACTAACATTATATGTTGGATTACATAACTATCCTGAGTCGCATGGTGAAGATGTATTCCGTCTGCAAGACCACGACTGCAAGCCACAATTCAGAAATATTTGGGTGCGAAAACTGTAACTCCGTCCTCCGGTCGGAAGCCCATTAGCTCACAAAAACGGTTGGTGTTCTGCTGAATACCAACCGTTTTTTTATCTATTCAAACCCACTTATAGGCTATAAAACTCACAGCTTTGCCTACCTTTGTGGCATGGATGCTTCTTCTCAACGAATCTATTCGCTCGCTTTTTGGTTGCTTTGCCTTAGTTCCCTTCTTTTCGGTCAGTTTAGCATGATGATTCTGAGCTACCTGCCTATAAAGGGCTTGTGTGCACTTTTACGCTCACAGCAGGCATTTCTCGTCCATTTAGTGGTAAACAAAGGGCTTATTATTGCCGATACCAGTGGTAAACTCACCGATACAGTGGGGCGAGTTCCTATCATGGCTTTTGGCTCATTGGTGTGTTTTGTTTGTGGTTTTTTGTACCCAATTCTCACCACAGTGGCTGGTTTTTTATTTCTTCGATTTATACATGGTTTCTCCACAGGATTCAAACCAACGGGTACATCAGCTTATATTGCTGATATTATTCCTGAAAATCGGCGAGGCGAAGCCTTAGGATTAAACGGACTCGTGGCCAGTATTGGCATGTCGGCAGGGCCACCGCTGGGTAGTTGGTTAGTAGAGGTCTTCTCGTTAAATGCCCTATTCTACATCTCGTCGTTTATTGCACTTGGTTCAATTGGTATTTTATTTAACCTCAAATAAACCTTATCCTCAAAGCAGCGTTTTAGTACCTCTTTACTGGTTTTGTCAAGGCACGAAATTGTGGAGAAAGATGCTTTTCCGCCAGCCATTGTATATGTATTGACTTGCATTGCGTATGGTGCTGTTTTTGCCCTCGCTCCTGACCTGAGCGAGTACGTGGGAATTCACAATAAAGGTTTGTTTTTCAGTGCTTTTACTTTGTCTTCCTTATTCATTCGTTTTTTGGCTGGCAAGGCTTCGGACAAATGGGGGCGAATTCCTGTCATCAAAATATCATTGGTTTTTTACACCATTTCTATAGTAGTAATTGCCTTTGCACATACGCCCGCTCTGCTCCTACTCGGTGCTGGTTTGTTTGGTGTTGGACTGGGCATGAACTCCCCGGCTATTTTTGCCTGGGCCATTGATGTAAGTAACGAACACAACCGTGGAAAAGCACTTGCTACCGTCTATATTGCACTCGAAGCAGGCATTGGTATTGGGGCTATCTTTTCGGCATGGCTCTACGATAATAATCCTCACAATTTCACCAAAACCTTCTTGATTTGTGCCTTGTTTTCGGTAGCAGGATTAGTATATTTGTTTTTTTATTCACACAAGCAGATAATAAAATCAGATAGCTGATGATGGATACCTGATAACGATTAACTCAATGACTTTTGAAGAATATTTAACCTCTAAAAAGATAAATGTAGCTGCGTTTCGGAACGGAGAGACTTCTCGTTTTGTGGAATGGCAACAGCTATTTGAGCAGGTTCATCCCGACAGTTTTACGGCTCAAAAGAAATTTTTGCTCAATGATGTGCGAAGACGTTATTTACTTCGTTAATTTTCCGAACGAATATTGACTTTTCACCAAGAATTTCGTCAATAGCAAAAAATCATAGTTGTGTATGTCGTAATTTTTCAAAGGCAAAATCACTTGATTTAGTATCATTTCACCCTCAAACCCATTTCAAACAATGGCTTACAACATTATTGACATCGAAGGAATCGGTCCCGTTTATGCAGAAAAATTAGGGACAGTTGGCATCAAAACTGTGGAAGCACTCCTCGAAGCAGGGGCTTCTAAAAAAGGACGTGACGAAATTGCTGAGAAAACTGGTATTGCTTATGCCCACATTCTTCGTTGGGTAAACATGGCGGACTTGTTCCGCATTAAAGGCGTAGCAGAAGAAACATCAGATTTGCTCGAAAAAGCTGGCGTTGACACGGTAAAAGAACTACGCAACCGTAATGCTGAAAATTTACACGCCAAATTGGTGGCTGTCAATGAAGAATTCAATCTTTCGGGACGTGTACCAAGTCTTTCGCAAGTAGAAGGTTTTATTGCTCAAGCAAAAGAGTTAGCACCTACTGTAACGCACTAAATTGGATAAACAACCGCAAGGGTTGCCTCTAATGTTCAACAAAAAGCCCTTTTACGAGTTGTAAAAGGGCTTTTTGCTGTAAAATACATCAGGCTACTGCCATCAAAGCTCGCTTGCAATACACTTTGGCCAAATGATGACGATAGGCTTCGGAGGCATAATGGTCACTCATAATATCCTGACCATTAGCGGCTTGCGAAGCAGCAGCGGCAATGTGCGTTTCGTCGAGCGGTTGCCCACTAATGGCGGCCTCTACGCCAGCATCTACAAAAGGATTATCAGCTACTCCACTAAATGCAACCTTAGTAGCACCATTGGCATGGCGCACCACAGCACAACCCACAATGGCAAAGCGTGAGGCAGGCTGCATAAATTTTTGATAGCTCATTTTGGCTCCTGCCGAAATAGGAAAGCGCACTTCAATGATGATTTCCCCTTCTTCTAATGCAGTTGAATACAAACCTGTGAAGAAGTCCGCAGCAGCTATTGAACGCTTGCCACCCGCTCCTTGGCACACAATAATTGCCTCTGTAGCCAACACTAAGGCTGGCCAGTCGGCAGCTGGGTCAGCGTGAGCAAGGCTTCCACCCAGCGTACCTTTGTTGCGCACGGATGGGTCGCCAATCAGAGCTGCTCCTTGCGCAAGTATCGAAACCGTGCTTTTTACTAAGGCCGAACTGGCAATTTGGGCGTGTGTAGCCGCTGCGCCAATCACCAATTCGTTACCTTCTTGGCTAATGCCCTGCAAAGCAGGAATCTTGGCAATATCTACCAACAAATCAGGAGCATTGAGGCGCAGTTTCATGGCTGGCAACAAACTTTGTCCACCCGAAAGCACTTTGGCTTCGCCGCTTGCCAACGCCGACAGTGCATCTTCAACACTGGTAGCACGTGTATAGTTGAATGAAATAGGTATCATGTTGTTGAAAAGTCTCTTTTTCTACCAAGAACAAGAAACAGTTTAAAGGTTTGAGGGTGAAAACTACTGCATTGCTGTCCAAACACGCTCAGGCGTAAGTGGCATACGGATGTCTTTTACCTTGTGGCCCGCTGCCCAAAGTGCATCAATCACAGCATTGACCACAGCTGGTGTTGATCCAATAGCTCCCGCTTCGCCTGCGCCTTTGACCCCAAGCGGATTGTGAGGACAAGGGGTTACTTGCCGGTCAGTTTCAAACATCGGGAAATCATCGGCTCGAGGCATGGCATAGTCCATGTATGAGCCATTGATAAGTTGTCCTTCGCTGTCGTAAATTGCTTCTTCTAACAGGGCTTGACCTACGCCTTGCGCCACGCCGCCGTGAATCTGTCCATCCACAATCATGGGGTTAATTACATTACCCACGTCGTCAACGGCAATAAAGCGTTTGAGGGTTACTTTGCCTGTTTCTTTGTCTATTTCTACTACGGCAATGTGACAGCCAAATGGATAAGTAAAGTTAGTAGGGTCGTAGAAACTCGAAAAGTCAAGCCCTGGTTCTAAGCCTTGCGGGTACACATGCGGCACATAAGCTGTAAGTGCCACATCGCCAAAGCCTATTGATTTGTCTGTACCTTTCACAGTCCATTTACCTGCCTCATACTCAAGGTCTTCGGCAGCGCATTCTAATTTATGGGCAGCAATTTTTGCGCCTTTTTCCAGGACTTTTTCAATGCTTTTGATAATGGCACTTCCGCCTACTGCCAGTGAGCGAGAACCATAAGTACCCATCCCGAAAGCAACAGCATCAGAGTCGCCATGCACAATGTCCACATCGTCGAGGGCAATACCCAGCTTGTCTGCCACTACCTGGGCAAAGGTGGTTTCGTGGCCTTGTCCGTGCGAGTGTGAGCCAGTAAATACACTTACTTTTCCTGTGGGTTGTACTCTTACTTGGGCGGTTTCGTACAAGCCTGCCCGTGCGCCCAGAGAACCTACTACTGCCGACGGTGCAATACCACATGCCTCTATATAAGTAGAAAAGCCCACGCCCAATATCTTATTCGATTGCAGGGCTTCTTGCTGTGCCTTACGAAAATCAGCATAGCCCAACATTTCGAGACCACGGTCTAACACGCCATGATAATTACCCGAATCGTATTGCAAGGCTACTTGGGTTTGGTAACCCGGCTGGGTTACGCCATCAAACGCTGGAATAAAGTTTTTGCGGCGCAATTCAGCAGGATCCATGCCCATTTCGAGTGCTGCCAAGTCCATAAGTCGCTCGAGCAAATAGGTTGCCTCAGGGCGACCTGCCCCTCTGTATGCATCTACTGCTACCGTGTGCGAAAACACACACGTCATATCAATATGAATTTTGGGGGTAGTGTAGAGTCCTTGCAAAAGCGTGCCGTGCAGATAAGTAGGCACAGCTGGTGCAAAAGTAGAGAGGTAAGCCCCCAAATTAGCAAATGTCTTGATACGAAGCCCCAACACATTGCCTTCAGCGTCAAAACCCATTTCGGCTTTAGTGACGTGGTCACGCCCGTGGGCATCCATCAAAAATGCTTCTGAGCGGTCAGATGTCCACTTCACAGGGAGGCGAAGCTGCCTGGAAGCCCATGTTACTAAGGCTTCTTCTGTGTAGTGATATATTTTTGAACCAAAACCTCCGCCTACATCTGGCCCTACAACCCGTACTTTATGCTCGGGAATTCCCAACACAAACGCACACATCAATAAGCGTATGAGGTGTGGGTTTTGGGTAGAAGTATAGAGCGTGTATTTGTCCGACACTTCGTCGTAGTGACCAATATAGCTGCGGGGTTCCATGGCATTGGGCACCAGTCGCTGGTTCACAAAGTCTAAAGTAGTAATATGGCTTGCCTGTGCTAAGGCAGCATCTACTTCGTCGAGCGGATTGCCAAAAGCCCAGTCAAAGACCACATTATCAGCATATTGCTCATGCACTTTGGGGGCACCTGCCTGCGCTGCCTGAAAAGGATCAGCCACCGAAGGTAGCACATCCCAATCAACCTCTATAACCTCAGCCGCATCGGTTGCTATTTCTTTGGTTTCAGCAATTACTACGGCTACGGCATCGCCCACATGCTTTGCGGTGTCGCCCACAGCTACCAGCATTGGGTGCTTGGGTTCCCGCATGGTTTCACCATTTTTAAAATTCACTTGCCAGCCACAAGGCACGCCGTTGACGGCTTTTACGTCGTCACCTGTAAAAACAGCCACTACGCCGTCCATCGCTAAGGCTGCAGAGGTATCCAGGCTGTTTACTCGTGCGTGTGCATAAGGGCTACGCACAAAATGGGCATGAAGCATACCCGGAAGTTTGATGTCGTCGGTGTAGCGACCTTTACCTGTGATGAAGCGCTTGTCTTCGAGGCGTTTCACCGATTGACCGATATATTTGTTGCTCATCTTTTCAATGTTGAATGCGTGAATGATAGAGTATTACCTTTCATTTTTGTTTTTTACGCTGGTACTACCGCTTTTTCGGCAGCCCATTTGATGGCTTCTACAATGTTATGATAACCCGTACAGCGGCAAAAGTTACCCTCGAGCGCATGACGAATTTCGCCTTCGCTTGGGTTGGGGTTGTGTTCCAGCAGATGAGCGGCGGTCATAATCATGCCCGGAGTGCAAAAGCCGCACTGTAAGCCATGACACTCTTTGAAGCCTTCTTGCACAGGGTGAAGATTATCACCATTGGCAAGTCCTTCGATGGTGGTAATGCTGGAGCCATCGGCTTGAACCGCCAACATGGTACAGGATTTTACGGCCATGCCATCAATGTGAATGGTACAAGCACCACAACTACTGGTGTCGCAGCCTACGTGCGTACCCGTGAGGTTAAGCACCTCTCGAAGGTATTGTACCAGCAGGAGGCGAGGTTCTACGTCGTGGCTTCGGGTTTTGCCATTGACGGTCACTGAAATTTTCATGCTCGTGATTTGGTTTTTATGAGGTTGATATGTTAAAAATATATGCTTTGATGTGGTTATTCATTCGTAAGCCAGCTTCAGGGTGCAATGCTTTGGCTGAGTTCTTCTTCAAAATTCTCAAAAAACTGTTTGGTGAGCGTATTGGCCACACCGCTCAATACTCGCTGCCCTGTACGAGCCAGTAAGCCCGACATCTTGGCATCGCCATCAAAAGAGAGTTCAGTTTGTTGATTATCAGCTTCTTTTAGGTTGATAATTATTTCGGCATCAGCATTGCCAATTTTGCTATTCTGCTTTACGTGCAAGGTGTAGCCTACTTCGGGTTGAATATTTGACAAAGACAAACTACCAGAAAATGAGCCACTAACAGGACCTAATTTAATCTCGGCGATGGCTTTGTATTGATTTTCTCCCGTTTGTTCGAGTCGAGTAATGCCTGGCACTATACGAGCCAATATGTCTGTATTCATGAGTAACTCCCACACTTTAGAAGGAGGTGCATTGAGGATGTGTGAACCTGTGAGTTGCATTTTCTTTTAGTCAAATAGTCAAGATAGTCGAAAAAGTCAAGTAGTTGGGATAGTTGTAAGACAGTCAAAATGAGTTTATAGATAAATGATAGCCAGTCTTGGGTAGTAATATACTGAGAGACTCCTCGACTTAATTCGACTTCTTGACTATCTCGACTTATTTAGACTATATTTAAAAATTGAACTTTTCGCATATTTACTAAAACATTTTTGTTCTGACAAATCATTTCAATTAAGTTTTTTGAATGATTTTTTGAAAAATTTGAATAATACAAAGTTTAAGAGTTTTGTTGTATTTTTCTGATAGCACCTGCTATTGCACTATTTTGAAAGAGCTAAAAAACATAATTGTGAATTGACAGTTACAATTCACAACAATCTCCATTTTACCATTTTCTTTTGTCATTTTTGCCACACTATTCTTACTTTCGGAAGTACATTTACTATGAAAACCACCAACCCATATTTCTCTCTCCTCCGAACAGCATGGCATTATGCACGAGCCGAACGAGGTCGTTATTTATTAGTATATTCTTTATTTGTATTGGCCAATGTGGTGTCGGCACTCAACCCCTTGTTGTATGGTTGGTTTGTGCAGGCACTCCAAAAAGATGGTATGGCCGTTATTCAAAATTCGTGGCTCTATGTGGGCGGTTATTTGGGTCTAATGCTGTTGGAATGGGCCTTTCATGGGCCGGCTCGCATCATGGAGCGTGAGCTGGCCTTTAACCTAAGCCGCAATTTCTTGGACGAACTCTATCATCAAACCCTACATTTGCCCGTAAAATGGCACCAAGACAACCACAGTGGCGCTACCATTAACCGAATTCGTAAGGCGTATGAAGCCCTTCGTGATTTTTTTCAGAATGGCTTTATGTTTCTTCATACGTTCTCTAAGTTCATCTTTTCTTTTATCGCAATCCTTTATTTTTCACCACTTTATGGTTTAATCGGAATCGTGTTGGGGATTTTTACGGTATGGGTTATTCTCAAATTTGATAAGCCATTTATTAAAGCCTTAGACGAAACCAACGAGAAAGAACACGTGGTGTCTTCTACCCTATTCGATAGTCTTTCTAACATCGTTACGGTTATTACCTTGCGGCTCGAAAAGCGCATGGAAAACAGCTTGATGGATAAGGTGTGGGCAGTGTTTCCGCCTTTTCGTCGCTCGGTGGTCATCAACGAATGGAAATGGTTTGTGGCTTATGTACTGATTGGCTTCATTTACGTGATTGTTACGCTGGGCTATGTTCATCAGCATTGGTTGCCCAATCAGGTGTTTTTGGTAGGTGGCTTGGTTACTTTGTTGGGCTATGTCAATCAGTTTACGAGTGTGTTTCAAGACGTGGCCTGGCAATATACCGAAATCATGCGCTACAATACCGATGTACAAACTGCCCGAAGTATTGGCGACACATTCAGCCAACATCATCGCCCTGACACAACCCTCTTGTTACCAGACAATTGGCAACGAATTGAAATCAAAAACTTAAATTTTTCGCACCAAGAAACTTACGACGCTACCCAAAAAGCCCAAAGCTTGCATCACTTACAGCTACGCATTGAGCGAGGCAAACGAATTGCCTTTATTGGCGAAAGCGGCAGTGGCAAAAGTACGGTTTTGGCCTTACTCCGAGGACTTTATGAACCCGAAATGGGCGTAGAAGTAAATGTTGATGGAAAAAATAGTCACCAGTTAGATGTAATTTCAGAAACAGTAACGCTATTTCCGCAAGAGCCAGAGATTTTTGAAAACTCCATTGCCTACAACATTACGCTGGGCTTGCCTTTTGAGGAGACCGACATCATGAAGGTTTGCGAAACCGCTCATTTTGGGGAAGTTGTGGCGCAACTACCCCGTGGATTGGAGTCAAATATTCAAGAAAAGGGGGTAAATCTGTCCGGCGGACAAAAACAACGACTTGCCTTAGCTCGGGGTATATTGGCAGGGCGAAGTAGCAATATTATTTTACTGGACGAACCCACCAGCAGTGTAGATCCGAAGACCGAAAGTCTGATTTACGACAAACTTTTTCAAGAGTTTGCCAACAAAGCCATCGTGTCGTCGCTTCATCGGTTGCACTTATTAGCCAAGTTTGACTACGTGTATGTGTTGCAAAACGGACGCATTGCCGATGAAGGCACGTTTGAGTATCTTCGCCATGAAAGTGCTGTTTTTCAAGATTTGTGGCAGCACCAAGAAGACATGGTTAACAGTGAATAAGCCTGCATTTTATAATTTGCTCCTCGTGGACGAAGACCTCAACACCAAAATCAAAAAATGATATTCGGGCAAGTAATTTTATGGCTATCCAAACCGTTAGAACTCTGGCACAATGAACCAATTACTTGCATAAAGACACTATATTTTATTGATTTTCTTTGAATAAATAAATTTAACCCCAAAAATTTTACCACACAAAAAGGAGGACAACCATTTGACTAACAGACATTTACTGAATTAAGTAAACAAAAACCTAAGCACTAAAAATGGTTGCCACCTCCGCTAAATTTTCGACTAAACGCCAGAGTTCGTATTTTTGGAACATGAATACCAACGAGACCCTCCACGCTGCAGCAGTAGCCCGAATGCTGTTGGAGATTAAAGCTATCCGCCTCAGCCCCGAAAAGCCTTTTAAATGGGCATCGGGCTGGAATTCTCCTATCTATTGTGATAATCGTTTTTCATTATCTTTTCCCAAGGTTCGTACCTATATAAAACGAGCATTGGCGGAGTTAATTCAAGAGAAATTTCCAAGTGCCGAGGCCATCGCTGGTGTAGCTACCGCTGGCATTCCACAAGGTGCTTTGGTAGCCGATGTGTTGGGCCTGCCATTTTTGTATGTACGTCCCAAGCCCAAAGAGCACGGACTCGGCAACCAAATAGAAGGACAATTACTTCAAAATCAACGGGTTGTACTGGTAGAAGACCTCATCTCGACTGGCGGTAGCTCGCTCAAAGCTGCCGAGGCCATCGAGGCCGCCAATGGCGAAGTGTTAGGCATGGTCGGTATTTTTACATACGGTTTTGCTATTGCAGAGCAAAATTTTGCAGAAAGAAATGTACGGCTTTATACCCTCAGCAATTATGCAGCCTTGTTAGAAGAAGCTACCAAAATGCTGTACATCACCGAAACGCAACTCCAGGCGCTTTCGGCTTGGCGAGAAAACCCTGCAGAGTGGGGCGTTTAGACGAATAATCTACCAAGTAAATTCCATGAAAATTGCCGTTATCGGAGCTACTGGGCTTCTGGGACAGCCTGTCACAAAAGAACTCATCAAGGCTGGCTTTGAAGTGACCATTGTTGCTCGCACACCCTCCAAAGCGCAGGCTTTATTTCCACAAACACCTGTTATTGAGGGAGATGTAACAGATATTGAATCACTCAAAAATGCTTTTTCGAGTCAAGATGCCATCTATCTGAACCTTTCCATTGAGCAAACCGAAAAGCCCAGCGACTTCCACACCGAAACAGACGGGATGCGAAACATCATTGCCGCAGCCCAACAAACAGGCATCAAGCGAATTGCCTATTTGTCGTCTATTGTGATGCGCTACCAAGGCATGAACGGTTTTCGGTGGTGGGTTTTTGACGTAAAACATCTGGCCGTAAACCTCTTGAAAGAATCTGGGATTCCATTCACCATTTTTTATCCCTCGACCTTTATGGAGAGTTTTTATTTGCAAAAACAAGGGAATAAAATTGGCACAGTAGGTAAATCAACACAAAAAATGTGGTTTATCGCCGCCGAAGACTACGGTAAACAAGTAGCCAAGTCTTTTGAAGTAGTGAAAAATAGAGAAAGTAAGCAATATGTGATTCAAGGAACAGAAGGACTCACTGCCAACGAAGCCGCCCAACGCTTTGTTGACAATTATTCAAAAGAGCAACTGGCTACTATGAATCTGCCCTTATTTGTTTTGAAAATAATGGGCGTGTTCAACCAACGAATGAACTACTTAGCACACATTTGCGAAGCCCTCAACAAATATCCTGAAAAATTAGTAGCCGAAAAAACATGGGACGAGCTGGGCAAACCCACAATAACCGTTGCTGAGTTTGCTCAAAAATCTGTTTGAGTTTAAGCCAGCACATAGCGTTTGCCTGGCAATGAATTCACAATTCCCTGAAATTCAAGGCTTAACAACAACGAAGCCAAGCGACTCATCGGCACTTGCGACTGCCAACTGAGTTCGTCCACGTGCATATCAGTATGCTGACGAAGCAATGAAAGTATCTGGGCTTCTTCGTCCGTGAAATTTGAAAAATCCAGTACTGATAATTCGGGTTGTTTATTAGAAGATTTTGAGGCTGTTAAGTCCCAATTAAGTGCCTCTACCAACTCTTGTACCGAAGTAAAAATATTCGCTTTGTTCTTGCGAATGAGGTCGTTACATCCTTCTGAATATTTGGCATTCAGGTTGCCAGGAACAGCAAAAACCTCACGGTGGTAGTTATTGGCAAACTCAGCAGTAATGAGTCCCCCACCTTTTTTGGCAGATTCTACCACAATGACGGCATCGCTCATGCCTGCAATAATCCGATTTCGGGTAACAAAGCGAGGAGCATCGGGCTTGGTGTCTAATGGATTTTCTGTCAAAAGCCCCCCGTTCTCAATCATGGCTTTTGCGGTTTTGTCGTGTATGGCCGGGTACATCACGTTAAGGGCACTGCCCATTACTCCCACTGTGGGCATACCTAACTTAACCGCCGCCCGATGCGCCGCAATGTCAACACCATAAGCCAATCCACTCAATATTAAAGCATTATGACTTTTCAAAGCCTCCACAATACTCTCCGTAACGTGCTTGCCATACTCAGTGGCTTGGCGGGTTCCAACCAACGACACGGTTCTGGCGGTGTTCAAATCAGCATTGCCTTGGTAGTAAAGTAAGGCAGGGGCATCATAGAGGCGTTTGAGGCGTTCGGGGAAATTTTTATCGGTGTAAAAAAGGATTTCGATGCCCAGTTTTTGGCTGCGTTCAAACTCTTTTTCGGCGTCGGCAAGGGCAGTTTTGTTCAGAATCGGCTTGCCGTTTACTTCGCCAATGCCAGGTATTCGTTCTAATTTTTTCCAATTAGCCTTAAATACCTCACTTGCCGAACCACAGTAACTTACCAAATTGCGAATGAGGACATCGCCAATGCCAGGCGATAGTTTAAGAGCGAGTTGGTAGATTTTTTCGTTCTGGGTAATCATTGAATTTCCTCTAAATTGCTTCTTATTTCTATCAAAAAAACCTTCAATCGCTCCAAACTTGCCACTACTTCGTTCACCTCTGTTTCGTTTTTTCGGCGATTTTTGATAAACTCCTTGGCTCCTTCAATCTTCATTTTTTTCTCTTTGAGCAAGTGGTGAATCAGCTTTATTTGCTCAATATCTTTGGCCGTGTATTGGCGGTCTCCAGCGTTGTTACGTGAGGGTTTTAGGGTCGGGAATTCGTCTTCCCACACCCGCAAGGTCGGAATCGTCACGTCGAAATACTCTGCTACCTCTTTAATAGAATAATAGCGTTTGTTAGGGGCTAAAGTGGTGGGCATACTTCTTTTGGCTTTTAGAAACTGAAAGTCCAAAATTACGGGATTAAATGATAGGAAGGAAACAAGTTGCGTAGAGTTGTCAGTGGAGACACTGACAACGGCACCGAATATGAGGCTGTGTGCCGATTGTCATCACTGACAACTATACAAACAAACTGTCTCTCTTGCCGTTGTCAGTGGAATACTGGGGTGCACAGCCTGACGACTTCTCGGCTATTGTCAGTATACTCAGCCGTTGTCAGTGTCCTCACTGACGACTTCTCTCCACAAATACCCCCAACTATCCCCTCCAATGAGTCAAAAAACCAAAATCATCCTCACCTGTATAATAAAACCGAGCTGATGAATAGCGATAGTTCTCAGGCAAATCGGCTAATTTCCACTTTTCTTGAATAGGGTTATGGTGAATATAATCCAGTTTTTGTTGCCAAACTTCGGTGCTGTATAGCACGATGGGCAAACTATTTCGCTGCCAAAAATGATACCGACGGGTAGTGCTATTGACTTCAAAATACGGTAAAACTTGTGGATGATTAATTTGTAAATCTTGCAAAAACTGGTGACCTGTGTATTTCATTAGGCTGGCGTTGGGCATTTCTTTGCCATTTTTCTCCAACATTTCCCATATCAAATGAATATGGTTGGGCATGATAACGAAGGCATATACTTTGATTTTATTCCTCTCAACCAAATACTTTAAGCTGTTGATTATCATATCTTTGTACTTATCTGGTTTGAGTAAATGCTTCCAGTTCAAAATGGTAGCAGTGTAAAAATACACAAACCCGATGTCCATTGTGGGATATTGCATGATTGTGTGGGATTAAGTTGTCAGTGCGGACACTGACAACGGCGGAGTTTTTTTATTTCTTTTTCATCAAGTATAATTTCAAGTTGTTCAATTTTATTTTTAGTAGCTGAACAGTTGATAATGTAAGTGTTGGGAACTGATGTTAAATAAGTATAAATTTTGAATTCTTGTGGGAATTTAGTGATTTCTAATGGAGCACCTGCTATTTGACTTAAAGAGTTAAAATCTCCCAAGCTTGCTACTGGAAAATCTAATGAATTAAGGATTGTTATTGAAGTATTATCAAATTCACCATATTCATTTGTTTCGAAACGAATACATTTGACTGTAGAGTCATCCCTATCTCTCATTAATGAGAGATTCGTCGTAGACTCTTCGTACCATAATCTACCATAATACTCTATGCCATCAAAAAATTCTATGGAATCATAGGATACAAATTCTTGTAAAGAAATTTTCAAAAAATACTGGTAATCAGTTAGTTCCATTGATTTTATGGTTTTTATGAATTATCGTGTGTATTTTCTCCCTCCCTCAGCCGTTGTCAGTGTCCCCACTGACAACTATATAAACAATTCGCCGTTATCAGGTTTTGTGTCCAGTATCCCCACTGACAACTATACAAACAAGTCGCCTTTTTTACAATTAATAGCAAGCCTATCCCACAGATTTCCGTAAATTTGCAGACTTTTTTAGATATAGACAGTATAGGGCAAGGATTTTGGGTATAAATCCCCAATCCACAATTGTAAATCCGCAATCATAATGACTTCTCGTGAAATACGCCAAGCGTTTTTAGATTTTTTCCGCAGTAAAGACCACCTCATTGTGCCATCAGCACCCTTGGTGGCTAAGAATGACCCCACGCTCATGTTCAACAACTCGGGCATGGCGCAGTTCAAAGACTTTTTTCTGGGCAATGGCACACCCCCGCACAAGCGCATCGCCGATACGCAAAAGTGCTTGCGGGTGAGTGGTAAACACAATGATTTAGAGGATGTTGGCTTCGATACCTACCATCACACCATGTTTGAGATGTTGGGTAACTGGTCCTTTGGTGATTATTTCAAGAAAGAAGCCCTCGAATGGTCGTGGGAACTACTCACCAAGGTTTATGGCTTACCCAAAGACCGTATTTATGTCTCCGTTTTTGGTGGTGACGAAAAAGACGGCGTACCTTTTGACCAAGAAGCATGGGACATCTGGAAGTCAATTGTGGGCGAAGACCGCATCATTTTAGGTAATAAAAAAGACAATTTCTGGGAAATGGGCGAAGTAGGGCCTTGCGGGCCTTGCTCCGAAATCCACATTGACTTGCGTAATCAAGACGAAGTAGATCAGAAACCGGGCAAAGAATTAGTCAATAACGACCACCCGCAAGTTGTCGAAATCTGGAACAACGTATTCATGCAGTTTGAGCGCAAAGCCGATGGGTCGTTGATTCCGTTGCCCGCCAAACACGTGGACACAGGCATGGGCTTTGAGCGACTTTGCATGGCTATTCAGGGCAAGCAGTCGAACTATGATACCGATGTTTTTACGGGTACGATTGCAGTGATTGAGCAACTTTCGGGCAAAACTTATGGTCAAGAGCGTTGGACAGATATTTCGATGCGGGTTATTGCCGACCACATTCGGGCGATAGCTTTTGCCATTGGCGATGGTTTGTTGCCCTCTAACAACAAGGCGGGCTACGTTATCCGCCGTATTTTGCGCCGTGCGGTACGTTATGGCTATACTTATTTGGGCTTCCGTGAGCCGTTTTTGTGTAAGCTGATTCCAACATTGGCCAATCAATTCGATGGTGTTTTTCCAGAACTCATTGCCCAACAAGATTTTGTAGCCAATGTGATTCGAGAAGAAGAAAGTTCCTTTTTACGCACGCTCGAAAACGGTATTACCCGTTTAGATAAAGTAATGGAGAACTTGGCGGACGGACAAATTGACGGCGAAACCGTTTTTGAACTCTACGACACCTTCGGTTTTCCGCTTGATTTAACAGCCCTCATTGCTCGTGAAAAGGGCTTTTCAATTGATGAAGCTGGCTATCAAAAAGCCTTGCAAGCACAAAAACAGCGTTCAAGAGCTGATGCCGCTTCTGAAAAATCTGACTGGGTTGAACTCAACGACGTAGAGCGGATTGAGTTTGTAGGCTACGACGAAACCCAGACCCAAACTCAGTTGGTAAAATACCGAAAAGTACAAAACAAACAAGGTTCTCAATATCATATTGTATTGGAACAAACACCTTTTTACGCCGAGTCGGGCGGTCAGGTGGGCGATTCGGGTTGGTTGACCTTGTTTAATAATGGCGTACCAACCATTGTGAATATCAGCGATACCAAGAAGGAAAACGACCTTGTAATTCATATTTCTAACGATGCCAATCTGGATGCAGTACTTAACGAAGCACAAACAGTAACTGCCCAAATAGACGTAAGTCGCCGCAAACTGATTACAAACAACCATAGTGTTACGCACTTGATGTTAGCGGCATTACGCCGAGTGCTGGGCAATCACATTATTCAGAAAGGTTCGTATCAAAACGAAGACCTCACTCGCTTTGACTTTTCGCATTTCAGCAAAGTTACGGACGAAGAACTGGCACAAGCGGAGGACATTGTAAACGCCAAAATTAGAGAGAACATTACCCTCGAAGAACGCCGCAACGTACCCATTAAGCAAGCCTTAGAACTGGGTGCAACGGCTACTTTTGGTGAAAAATATGGTGATTTTGTTCGTATGATCATCTACGACCCTGCTTATTCGGTTGAGCTTTGCGGTGGTACGCACGTACCTGCAACTGGTCAGATTGGCTTGTTTAAATTTGTTTCGGAAGGGTCTGTTTCAGCCGGTGTGCGTCGGGTTGAGGCTGTTACAGGTGAAAAAGCACTCCAACTCTTGCGTGAGCAAGGCGAAGTACTTGACCAGCTCCGTGAGTTATTCAAAGGGCAAAAAGACTTGGTGAAATCAATTTCGGCTTTGATGGATGAAAAAATGGCTTTGCAAAAACGCATTGAAGTCCTTGAAAATGAAAAACTTCAGTCTTTGAAACAAGAACTTTTGAACAAAGTAATTGCTCAAAACGGTCATCATATCTTAGTGTCGAAGGTAAATGTTCCAAATGCCGATGCGCTCAAACAATTGGCTTATGACCTCAAAGCCAAAGTTGACAACTTATTCTGTGTGCTGGGGGCCGAAATCGGCGGCAAACCACAGTTAGCGGTGATGATTGCTGACAGCTTGGTGGCTGAAAAACAACTTCATGCTGGCAACATCGTAAAAGAATTAGCCCGTGAAATCAAAGGCGGCGGCGGCGGTCAACCATTTTTCGCTACGGCTGGTGGCAGCGATGCCAGCGGATTAGCTGCCGCTTTGGAAAAGGGAAAACACGTTTTGTAGCTTTAAGCTTGAACCAATAAAAGAACAAAAAAGAGGCGATTTTGATGAATCGCCTCTTTTTTTTGCTCCAATTTATTTCCAAACCTTCCCCAAATACTCCCTCGTTACCTTTGTCCAAATTTCGTAGCCTTTTGCATTGAGGTGGAGTTTGTCAGCAATAAGTAAATCGCCGTTGGGTTTGCCGTTGGCATCCAAAAGCAAAGGTCGAGCATTGACAAAATCCAATCGTTTTTTGTTTTTTCGGCAGTATTTTCTCACCAATTCGTTGGCTTTAACTTGTTCGGCAAACAGGGTTTCACGAGCCAAACTGGGGCGAATACTCATAAATGCGATGCGAGTTTGCGGCAATTTGCTATGTACCAATGCAACCAATGTTTTGAAATCTTCTAATACTTTCTCAGGTGTTTTTTTACCTGTCGAAATGTCATTATCGCCTTCGTAAATGAGCAATAGTTTAGGTGCTAAGGGTAATACCGCCCGCTCAAAATGCAAAATAGCGTGTTCCATTTGCGAACCTCCAAAACCACGATTTGTCACGGGATAGCCTTTCAGGTCTTCGATGGCCGTTTTCCAAAGCCGAAACGTTGAGCTGCCCCACAAAACAATACCGTCTTTGGTGGGTGGCATAAGAGAATCTTGTTTTTCAAAGGCCCTGATTTCGCTTTCAAATGGAGGTGCTACTGCTTGTGCATAAGCTGGTTGAAGGTAAAAAACACACAACATCACTGCAAACAAAGCAATGACGAATTGAAAGGGATTCAGAAATACTTTTTTCATGTTGAATAGAGGTTAAATACGTAAATAAACCCGTCTGTATATAGGCTTGTTGAACATAACTACAGGTTGCCACGTCAGACTTTTGGTACAGATGGAGGTTAATTACCACTCAATTTCGGACAATCCTTTGGCTCTGAGGTAGTTGTTGGTTTGGCTAAAATGCTTACACCCAAACCAGCCACCATTATTTGCCGACATCGGCGAGGGATGCCTGGCTTTCAAAACCAAATGCTTTCTGGCGTTTATCACCTCTCCCTTTTTCTGAGCATAAGCACCCCATAAAAGAAAAACAACGCCTTCTTTTTCGTCGGAAATGTGTTTAATTACTGCATCCGTGAAGGTTTCCCAACCTTTGCCTTGATGTGAACCAGCCTCACTTGCTCGCACAGTGAGGGTTGCATTTAGCAATAATACACCTTGCTTGGCCCAGCGTTCTAAGTTGCCACTTCGGGGCAATGGTTTACCCAAATCCTCTTTAATTTCCTTAAAAATATTGACCAAAGAAGGTGGAATTTGGATACCATCGTTCACCGAAAAACACAATCCGTTGGCCTGACCAGCCCCATGATAAGGGTCTTGCCCCAAAATGACGACTTTGGTGTTTTCAAAACTACAGTGACTAAACGCATTGAAAATCAGCTTACCTGGTGGATAAACGGTTCGGGTTGAGTATTCTGCTTTTACAAAATTCACTACGTTTTCAAAATAAGGTTTTGCAAATTCTGCCTGCAAGCGCATTTTCCAAGATTCTGCTATTTTTACATCCATGTGTTAGGGTTCAAACGGTAAGTTTGGTTATCAAACTGTTTTTAGCTCAAATTTTTCTCCCAAATTAACAGCTTGTTTTGAATCTAAAACTATCTTGCATTGATTTTCGTTTTGAATGGTAGTTTCGCCCCCCAGTCCGATAATCATACTATGGTAACAGCAATCACCCAAGGCGTAAAAGTAAGTGTACTGACCGAGTACCAACCCGAGCACTCGAGTCCATGGCAATCACATTTTGTGTTCTCATACAAAATTCGGGTTGAGAACCAAAGTGACCATACAATACAGTTGCTTCGCCGGCATTGGTACATATTTGATAGTGACGGAACAGTGCGGCAGGTAGAAGGCGAAGGTGTGGTAGGGCAACAACCCGTGCTGGAACCCAACGAAGCCTATGAATATGTGTCGGGCTGTAACCTCAATACCTCTATTGGCAAAATGGCAGGAACTTATCTGATGGAACGCCTATTAGACGGCAAACAGTTTAAGGTACAAATTCCTGAATTTGTGATGATTGTGCCGTATCGCTTGAACTGAGGAAACTTATAATCCTTAGACTGGAGATTGCAAGACAAGAGACATCATACTTGTTGGTTGTCAATTAGTTAGATTTATTATTTCTTTCAAACCAGCATTCAATCAGTATAGCAAAATCATTTTTTTCAAATTGTGGATGCTTCCATTACAAATCAACTAATACTCCTCTACTTTGATCTGGAAATTTATTCGCTATTTCTTTTCTGCCAAAAACGAACACTCGCTTCATTCTCCTTTCGTTTTTCAACTTTACACACAGGTTATTCGGCCTAAAAAACTAACAGAACCTCCTGTTTTTCAGAGAATTGAAGCCATCCGCAAGCAATTACTGCAAGACCATTCCGAAATAGAAGTCCAAGACTTTGGAGCTGGTTCACGCATCAACAACTCGCCAAAGCGTTCGGTTCGGCACATTGCTCACAATGCAGAAAAGCCCGTCAAATTTGCTCGTTTGTTGTTTAGATTAGTGCAGTGTTTTAAGCCCAATACTGTTTTTGATTTGGGTACATCGCTGGGCATGACAACCGCTTATTTAGCCAATGCCAAGCCTGACAATCAAGTATTTACCTTTGAAGGCTGCCCCCAAACTGCCGCCCTTGCACAGCAGCATTTTGACTCATTGGGTTGTCAAAATATTCAATTAGTAGTAGGAAATTTGGACCAAACCTTACCACAACAAGTGCAAGCCATCAAGCAACTTGACTTTGCTTTTTTTGATGCAAACCATCGCTACGAACCCACAGTAAGGTATTTTGAAACCTGCCTAACCAAAGCTACTGAGAGCAGTGTGTTCGTGTTTGACGACATCCATTGGTCCAACCAAATGGAGCAGGCTTGGCAGTACATCAAAGCCCATCCACAAGTAAGCATTACGATTGATTTGTTTTTTGTAGGCTTGGTTTTTTTCAGAACTCAGCAACCAAAGCAAGATTTTGTGTTGCGGTTTTAACGTATTTTGTCAAAATTTTAGTATCTTCGCTTACCTTTACTAATAACCGATATGCCTGTAAAAGAGCCTATTACCCCCAAAGAAGACCATATTACTATCAATGGGATAGAATTACCAAAATTCAATCGTACTAAGCGAAACCACTATACCCCTAAGCAAATTATGGCTGCTGGCGGTTTAGAGCATTTCGCTAAGTTGATTGGCTATACACAAGGGCCTGTTATTCCCAATTTTGAGTTTACTCAAGATGAATTACAAGCCCTTGACCAGACAATACAGATAGAGAATCAACTTAAAAAATTAGGATATTGATATTATGTATGAATTCTGGGACACAAATATTGTATTAAAATTTGCACGCCAAAATCTACTACATCAAGTTACTGCTAATGTGCTAATTTCGGTAGTAGTAGAAGGAGAGTTAGAAGCCATTTCTTTACGAAACCGTTGGGGAATCAAAAAACGTCAAAGCTTAGATGTATTTCTTTCAACTGTTCCGATTATTGAAATCACTTCCGAAATTTCTAAAACGTATGCTAAAATTGATGCTTATAGCCAAGGATTATTAGATGGCATTCCGCTACCAAAAGGAATGTCTGCACGGAACATGGGAAAAAACGATTTATGGATTGCTGCCACTGCCTTATTTTTTAATGCCAATTTGCACAGTGATGACGGTGATTTTGAACATTTGACAAATTTAGGCATCAAACTAATCAAGATTTAAGTCATTAACTCTCATAAATCGGCTTCCCTCGCATACGGAGCCTCCCCCCACTTCTACCCGAAAAGTGCGTTCTGATTTCGGCAATGGCTGATACAGCTATTTCTTCGGGCGTGGCTGCTCCAGTGTCTAAACCAACAGGACTTATCATTCGACTAATCTCATTTTCGGCAAATGGTTTGCCTTCGTCGTTTGCCCGTACTATCATTTTTTCTGTACGCTTGCGTGGGCCAAGCATTCCGATATAAGTAACGGGCGTAGCAAGTAAACGGCGTAGATTTTTATAGTCGGTTTCATAATCATGCGCCATCAAAATAGCGGCGGTGTAGGCATCTACATTCAGGTCAGCTTCTTTGGGCAACACATGGTCGGCCAGTTCAAAAAGCGACTTGTGTACTTTTTGCGTATTGCAAAATACGCTCACCTTCCAGCCAACTTCTTTGGCAAGCCTAACCATCGGGTACACATCGTAACTACCACCAAACAAGGCCAAATGAACCGCAGGAGGCAATACTTCTATGAAAATTGTGGCTTCACCAGTAGGCAAGGTATAGGTTTGTGATACAGACTTATCGTTTTGTAAAGCTACTTTTAAATCTGCCAATACTTGTTCTTGCATATCACTCGCAGGAAACACTTCTCTAAAATACTCGTCATCGTCATATCGAAATGCCATGCCCAATTGGAGCAAGGGTACTGAACCTTTCAGCCCTGTGATGGTAATAATTACATTGGGTTTGCGCTGTTCTGGACAGTCTTTTAGTATCAAGACAGGGTTTTCGGCATTATGTGGATTCAGCGGTG
Source organism: Spirosomataceae bacterium (assembly GCA_044228045.1). Taxonomy (GTDB): domain Bacteria; phylum Bacteroidota; class Bacteroidia; order Cytophagales; family Spirosomataceae; genus JAXLVB01. The sequence goes on along the minus strand of JBGAVQ010000010.1, from coordinate 19,924 downwards.
TGAGCAGCACATCAATAATGCCATTACAACCCAAGCCAACACCAATTTGGTAGGGGTCGTCGTCGGTAGTGTCGTAAGTTACCAGAGCGGCTTTGTTTTTCTCCATAGCCAAGCGAGCTCGTTTGAGGGCATCGCCTTCCAAACAGCCACCACTAATGCCACCCACCCATTCGCCGCTGTCGCTTACAAGCATTCGGGCACCTGTGCGCCTGTACGATGAGCCTTCTACCCGCACTACCGTAGCAAGGGCGGCTTTGTGTTGAGCAAAATCAAGTTGTTGATAAGCTTCCAGAATTTGCTTAATCTCTTTCATGGTATGTCGTTGCCAATCTTTCAGTTTCACACAGCGAAGTAACGATTTTGTCTTTTACCAAACAATGAGATTTGTCAATTAACCCCAATTAGCTTGTTGAGGTTGTACAGACTTGCACCTTGAGATGAGACTCCATGGGTACTAAATAGCCTCAAACTTTTTTGAATCTTGTACCTTCGTGTAGTCAGCATGATTTAATTAACATTTTTCGAGATTGAATCAAACATCTAATCAACTGATAATTAGTTGATTAAATTATTATTTTTCAAATTTTCAAATTACTAAATTTTCAATTTCATCTACTTATGTACCTTTGTTCACTCATTTTTTGCCTACGACCAACAACCTATGACCATCTTTATTGACGACAGGCCCATTAGCATCAAAGATTCAATCACCAAAGCCAAGTTTATCCACCAAGCCGACTACGACACAGTTGTGGACGCTCGCTTGCAGGTGATTCGGAAAGAGCATTTTCAGGGACACGTGTTGGTACTCAACGTTAGTGCCATTACCCTTGACCGTGTTTTTGCCATTCTGCACGATTCGTACGTACCCGAGGTGCAATCTATGACCCTCATTGTCAATAACATAAAATCAGCCGAAAAACGAGTGCAGGAATATTACCAAATTGTAAAAGCAGCAGGAGGGGTAGTGAGCAAGGAAGACAAACTTTTGCTTATTTATCGCTTAGGGCGTTGGGATTTGCCCAAAGGAAAGCTGGAGGAGGGCGAATCCTCTAAAAAAGCCGCCGTGCGAGAAGTAGAAGAAGAAACAGGCGTAGTGGCAGAACGGAAAGAAAAAATTTGTACTACTTGGCATACCTACACCCACAATAATAACCGAATTTTGAAACGCACCAAATGGTATCGAATGAAGTGCGTGGACGATTCGAATATCACACCACAAGAAGAAGAAAACATTGAGGATATTCGCTGGATGTCACGCAAAGAGGTTCAGAATGCCCTAAAAAACTCGTATAGCTCTATTCGTTATGTTGTAGAACACTACGATGCCATGAAAGTTGTCGAAAAAGTGGGGAAGGGAGCAAAATAGATAGACACTACTTGTTATCAAACTCAGGAGGTAATTTGTAGGGCAAATAAGCAGCAACATCGGCACCGTAGCGATGTAAGTCACGCACGATGCTTGAACTAATGGGTGCCAAATGCGGCGAGGTAATCAAAAAAACGGTTTCTAAGCTATTGACTAAGTACCGGTTTACTTGCGAAATAGAGTTTTCATACTCAAAATCAGTGGTATTTCGCAAACCCCTCAGCAAAAAACCCGCTCCTTGCTCTTGGGCTACTATGGCCGTGAGATGGTCATACGTTACCACCCTAACAGGCAGATTTTCAAAAGTTTGCTCAATACATTCTACCATTACTTCAAGTGGGAAATGCCGCTTTTTTGTGGCATTATTGCCTATCCCTACAATTACTTCGTCAAACAGTTTCAACGAGCGCAACACAATGTCTTCGTGGCCTTTAGTAAAAGGATCAAACGAACCAGGGAAGAGGGCAATACGGGGCATGAGAGTACCTTATCGTTATTGGTTGAAGGTTATCGGTTGATTGGCAATTCGTTCCCTATGCGGTGCAAAACTCCGTTTAGATGGCTAACAAAATTCCAAACAAACTGGCGTATCGGTGCGAAGGCGTTTGGGTATTAAACGCTTCTTGATAGTCTGTTCCAAACGACATATTCGGCACATATTTTCCTAAATCAATGGCCATTTCATCGTCCCATTCCACTTCTCCATATAGACGAAGAGGTGTTTCGGTTGGTTCTAAGCCCAGTTCGTTAAGTGCAAAAAGCACAAAATAAACCAAATCCGTTGGATTTTTCCCTTGAAAACGGTTGCAATAACGCAGCTGCCCATTATGACCAACTACCAAAGTAAATGCCTCTTTCTCTACATAAAGATGCGCTTGTGGTGACATAATCGTTTCTTCGATTAAGGCACTCGTTTGGTGAATCAATTTTACTTCTTGAAAAGGATACAAGTCAAGCAACCAATCTACCACCGACCGCTCTACGCTAAACACGCTAACAATACCCAGCTTGGGGTGTACATGATAATGCACTTCTTCTTGAGCGGATACCTGCGACCCACGAGCCAAATACAAATAGCGAGGGGCATATTCTCGCCGAAACAACGCCATCGGAATTAATGTAAACGATTGGTTCATCACCGTAGCCATCACCGATTTCCATGAGCCTGCACCCAAAAACTCATGTCCTTTTACAATAGATTGCAGGTCTTCAAGGGCTTTGGTTTCGTTCGGAGGCGTAGGCCAACGGTATTCTTCGAGCCACAAACACGCACGAGAGGCATCTTCTACTACCGCAAGGCGAAAAGCATGGGGTTTTAATTCAAGCAGTAGATGACACTGATTGGTCATGGACAGACCAAACCGCTCATCTCTGAATTTCACAGCAGGTAAAATTTTATTTTGTATTAGTGTTTCCAAACGTAGTACTCAATTGTTCTATTGGCTATGCAAAGTAATATTTTTCCTCAAAAAAACAACCATTTTTTTTTAGAAATCAACTTAAAAATCCAGAAAGTTGTAAAATGTCAGTTAACTGCTCGCAATGTTCAAACAGTCGAGGCTTTTCGTTGGCTCGCAGAGCACTGATTTCGTCCCAACTGAGCCATGCAACCGACTCCATCAGTTGGTGTTGTAACTCTGGGTCTGTTCCTAACTGCGCTTCGCCTTGGTTACGATGCACTTCAAAAAACAGTTCCACTGCATGAAGAGGCAAATCTAAATACTCATTGACAAACAGCAACTTACCTACGCTAACATGCAGGTGTGTTTCTTCGTAAAACTCTCGCTGCAACGCCTCCACAATAGCCTCACCCAATTGTAAGCCTCCACCCGGCGGTGACCAAAAAGAGCCATCTTTGAGGATAGACTGGTGTTTTACTAAGAGCAGTTGGTTGTTTTCTATCAATATTCCACAAACCCGCACTCGCAGTTTGTTTCCATACAGGGCTAAGGCTTCTTCACGAGCTTGGGACATGGTTGTTTGCTAAAAAGGGATGCAAAAATACGGGAGGGATTTGGTTTATCGCAAAAAAGAATCAAATCACTACCGTAATTCTTTTGCTGCCTCACACATTGCCTTGATTTTCAATTTAGTAGCCCAGCGAGCGGTTTGGCTCATACCGCAGTCGGGTGCAACGGCGAGTTTGTCGGCAGGCACGTATTTTAAGCATTGGTTGATGCGCTCTTTTACATCGTCCACGGTTTCGATGTAGTAACTTTTCACGTCAATCACGCCTACGGCTACGTCCATTTTTTCGGCAAAGCGTTCTAACAAATGCACTTCGGCGAAGTTCAGCACCGTCATTTCGGTGTGGAGTTCGTCCACAGTCATGTCCAAAAAATCGGGTAACATGGGCGCAATGGTCTTTTTGCCCACCGACCGACCTTTGTAATTACCAAAGCACAAGTGTGTGCCAATGCGAGTTTTGCCAACAATACCTTGCACCGTTCGGTTAAAAATATCCACAAATCGTTTGGTGTCTTCTTTATAGGCATAGCAACTCATTGACGGCTCGTCTATACAGATTTCTTGACAACCTGCCGACACCAAATCGGCCAATTCTTTGGCTACCATTGGCAAAATGGCCTCGGTAATTTCCCAACGGTCTTTGTAAACTTCGCCGGGCAACATTCGGCCACTGAGCGTATAAGGGCCTGGTACTGAGGCTTTCAATATTTTATTGGCTGGTGCTAATTTTTTCAAACGTAGGTATTCTTCTACTACGCCTAAGCCTTTGGGGGCTGTAAGCGGCTCAATAATAGTGTGTTTGCCCCGTTGGTCATGGGCAGGTGGGCCAAACTTACGGGTTTCTTCGTGGTTGGGCTGCATTCCTTTGATGAAGCCATAAAACGACAAATTGAAATCGAGGCGAGTTTGCTCGCCGTCGGTAATTACATCGAGTCCTGCCGATACTTGGTCGTGAATGGCGTTTACTACGGCATCGTCAATGAGTTCGGCAATGTCGGCTTTGCCAAATTGGTCAAGGTGTTGTGAGGCAAATTCGAGCCAACTCGGAAACGGCCACGAGCCAACTACAGTAGTTTTGATTGGGATGGGTTGCATTTACTTTCTTTAAGGTGGTTCTTGATTGATTTATGCTGGACGGGGGTTGCCTCAGTTCCACTGTGGTAGTTCCACTACGGGTGGTACACAGGCAACGGCGACTGCCATTGTCCGTGTCCCCACGGACAGTTTCCGTAGCTAAGTTATCGTTAAACCTTTAAGGTCTAGATACATAAGATTCAACGCCTACTTTTTCATACATTTTGGCGATGCGATGGGCGTGTTCGTCGTAGGCGGCTTCAAAGAGTTCGGTAGCTCGTTGCGAGCCTACCAATGCCCCAGCAGTAAGCACTTTAGGCGGACGACCCGCCTCAGTAAGCAGTCGGGCTACTTCGGCTTTAATGCCATTGACAAGCATGGCTCCCCCTACGGTTGAGCCAGGCGAAACAGGTGTATCTAAGCCATCTACATAGACCATGGCGTCGCCTACGGGTGCACCAGTATCCAGAATCAGGTCGGTAAAATCGCCCAATTTCTTGCCATCAGCACGTTTGCTGGGGCTGGCAGCGGAGTGTTCTTTTGTAATTAAAGCAACTACTTTGATGCCCCGTTGCTGAAAAATTTCGGCCATTTCTATAGGAACAAGATTAGTTCCTGACGACGAAATCACCAAAGCAGAATCCAATTCAGACGTATCGAAATTGCGTAATATCCTGTCAGCCAAGCCACTTACGTTTTCTAAAAACATGGCTTGCCGCTGCCCGTTGGCCCCTACTACTAAGTTATGAAAGGTGAGCGATAACTCAACAATAGGATTAAATCCCGCAAATGAGCCATAGCGAGGCCACATTTCTTCTACCATAATGCGACTGTGCCCACTGCCAAATACGTGTACCATCCGTCCTGCTAAAATACTGTCAGCAAACCACTTAGCTGCTGTTTTGATTTCGTTTTCTTGACTACCAACTACTTCCAGAATATGTTGGCATTTTTGTAGATATTGCTGAATTACAGACATTTAGTTTAATGGTTGTTAGTTGAAGTTCTATTCTCCATTTTTTGCATAGCAAATGCCGCTGCTCCTATTGCTCCGGCCATGTCACCGAAATGGGCTTGTAAGATGGGTGTTTTTTTACCGCCGGGTCGCCATTCATACAAATCTAAAAAAGAGGTGAGCGGTTCAAACAAGGCATCGTCGGCAAGGGTGATGCCACCTGCCAAAATAATAGCTTCGGGTGAAAAAGCATTCACTAACGAAGTAATACCGACGGCTAATTTGCGAAGGGAAGTAAGCCAAGCCCACGTAGCAAAATGGTCGCCATTTCGGTAGGCTTCTACTAATTCCCACGTGGAGTTGAACCGCCCGTGAGTACGTTGGGTGATGGAATAATTACCAATGGCAAATTCCAAACTCCCCGGTGCCCCTACAATACTCAGTGTATGGTCATCAGAATCAATGGAAATATGCCCCAAATGCCCAGCCATTTGCCCAAGTCCTTGATACAGTTCGCCATTGATGAGCAATCCGCCACCAACACCGGTGCCTAATGTGAGCAAAACTACGTTTTTCATGCCTTTTGCCACCCCAAAACGAGCCTCGGCCATCAGGGCAGAATGGGCATCGTTAAGAACAAAAGTAGGTAATCCAAAATACTCACCCCAAATAAACCCCTCCAATCCAACCAAGCGATTGGGCAAAAAAGCAATACATTGATTGTGTGAATCTGGCAAACCTGGCCCTGATAATCCTACGGCAGCGATGGGTTGTTGCAAGTAATTTTGTAAAAAAAGCACCATTTCCAGCACATTTTCTCGCCACGAAGCATCGCCAGTGTCTTGCGTAGCAATGTAATGCTGCTTGATAACTTCACCTAATTCGTTGAGAATGACACCTTTGACATTAGTGCCACCGAGGTCAATGCCGATGTGATACATATTTTAATTTGTTAATACTGCCCCTCACTCACACTCCATCCTCCATCCACACTAAGGATTTGTCCTGTGGTGAATTTGGCATAATCAGACATAAAATAGACCGCCGCACCATCTAAGTCCGAGGGCGTTCCGTTGCGCCCGCCGTCGAGGGGTTGTTTGGTTTTTATGAAATTCATAATCAGTTCATCACCCGAAGCCCGTTGGCTCATAGGGGTTTCGACCAAAGCTGGTGCCAATATGTTGATGCGGATGTTGCTTGAGGCATAATAAGCTGCCGTTGCTTTCACAAAACCGATAACGGCAGACTTGGCTGCTGCGTAGGCATGTGTGGTAAAATATTGCGGCGAAGGCGAATAACCCAGTACTGAACCCATGTTGAGGATAGTTCCACCTGTTTGTTGCTTCAAAAATTGTTTCACAGCCGCTTGATTCGACAGAAAAAGCGACTTAAGGTTCAAATCAAAGGTCTGTTGCCAGCCTTCTATTGTTATTTCGTGCAAGGGACCATCGCCATACTTACGCCCGCTTCCACCAGCTACATGATACAAGCCGTCAAAACCGCCGTATTCAATAATACACTGACGAATGGCTTTGTCGGCAGTCAACGGATTGGTGGCATCACCAGCGAGGGCAAGACCATTGCCTTGTAGCTCGGTTTCGGCTTGTTGGCAACTCTCTGGATTGCGTCCTACTACTATTACCTTTGCCCCTTCTTGCACAAAGGCTTTGGCTGCGGAGAGTCCCAAGCCTGTTGTGCCACCAATAACGACAATGCGTTTGTCTGTAAGCCACGGAACTGCCATTTCCATTGAGCGGTTTGATACGTTGATAAAATGCTATTATTGTATATCTTCTCGTGTTACACCTTCCATTGCTAACACTAAATCAGCCCCATAAACAGCCGCAGGCGTTTGAAAACCGGTTTTAAAGTTACCTTGCAAGACTTTTTTGGTGATGTTCAAGGCCATCCAAGCCGTGAGGGTATAGCCTTCGGGACAACGCAAACGAGCCGATACCGACTCCCCCTTGGCGTTCCAGACCTTACCCCAAACCAACGACTGGGCTTTTTGACGGGTTGCTTGGTCGGGGCCTACCAAGTTGCGGTCAAGGTAGCCACGAATGAAGCGTTGCATCCAATTACTTTGCAATAACCAACCCAAATAGTTACCCAACTTTGCTCCCCAAATGGCAGCTTGTGGTGTTGCCATAAAGGTCTCAATATTAGGAATATGCGTTGTGTAGAAAGCCGTTGATATATCTCCCCAAGGAATTGCCATGCAAAGTGTCTATCTGTCTTTTTCAAAAGCAACTTGCAAGGTTTTATGGGCAGACGGTACGGCTTTAAGTTTTCCGTTTTCTCGTACAAATCCCTCTTTGCCAAGGCTTTCTGCGGCGGTGGCTGCCGTGCCATGCGAAAGTCCTCCGCCCAGCATGCCAAAAGCCAACTGCAAATGGGTGGCATCGGGTAGCCTTTGTTTGAGGTACAGAGCCATGCAGTCGGTTGGCACTACGTCAAAACCTGTGCCAGACATCAGCATAATATTAGCCTGTTTAGCTTGCTCGTTTAGGCTTGCGCCTTGTTCAAAAACAGCAATTTCACCTGTAATATCCAAGTAGTGCGTACCCGTTCGTAAGCAGGCTTGTTGCATAGAAAGTGCTGTATGCCCAAACGGGCCAGCGCAATGCAATACTACCTTGAACTCACGCAATAATGTATCTAATTTTGTGGAATCATTGAGGTCTGTCACACGAAAATCGAGTCCGTATTGTTGGGCAATAGTCTTGATTTTCTGCTCGTTGCGCCCTGCCAACACAGGAGTAAGACCAAACTGTGAAGCATGCTCAATAATCAGCCCAGCCGTATAGCCGTTGGCACCATAGAGAAGGAGTTGCATTTTATGGTCGAAGTTTACTGTTCACAAGTTTGTTGACACCTACACTACAAGCTATGGCAGGCAATTTACGCATCCTACCACAGAAAACAAGGGTGGCTTGTGCGAGTTTGCCACAAAAAAAGACTGATGGTCTCATCAGTCTTTTTTTGATTTGAATAGAATTGCTTAGTCAATGATTCTGAACAGACGTTTCCAGCGAATTTTGTTGAGCAAACTGGCATTGGGGTCTATGGACATCCAAACAAACACTGCTTTGCCCACTACGTGGTCTTCGGGAACAAAGCCCCAAAAGCGAGAATCAGCAGAATTATGACGGTTATCACCCATCATAAAGTAGTAATTCTGCTTGAAAGTATATTTACTGATGGCCTTTCCATCAATAGAAACTTTGCCGTTTTCGAGACTTACGTTTTTGTTGTTTTCGTATTTTTGAATGACAGGGCCGTAAATGGCGACATTGTTAGAATCTAAGGTAACGGTCATGTCCTGCTTTGGAACAGTGATGGGGCCGTAATTATCTACATTCCAGTCAAAAGCAGCTGAGTAAGGATAAGTACCACCCATCATTTTGTCACCTTTTGTCATCTTCATTTCTTTCACCGCCTTTATAAAATCTAACTTTTTGAATTCTTCAGCAGTGGCAGATGATATTTTCACCAAGTAGCCCGATACGTCATTAGCTGGAATAGTATCATTGTTATTATCCACAAATTCCTGAGCGTCAGTCACATCGTATTTTTGAAAAAACTTCTCATTGAGCGAGTTTGCTGTTTGCAAGAAGTATTCGTTTTGCATACGAGGAGGATTATCAGTGGCTTTACCATTGACATAAGTTTGGCCAGCTCGTACCTCTACTACATCTCCACCAATACCAATACAGCGTTTGATGTAGTTGGTTTTCAAATCAACTGGGTATTGCTCTTCGGGCGGGTAGTTAAACACCACCACATCGCCATTTTTAACTGACGAAAAACCTGGCAACCTAAATGTAGGTAGCTGAATAAGACTCGAAAAGGAAGGGATTTCGGTACCCCAAATTTTCTGGTGGGTTAGTGGTACTTGTAGCGGCGTGCGTGGCGTACGAGTGCCGTAGTGCAGTTTACTAACAAATAAGAAATCCCCTACCAATAAACTTCCTTCCATCGAAGGTGTAGGGATGGTGAAGGCTTCGAGGAATAGCCAGCGAATAAGCGTGGCGGCTACTACCGCAAACACAACGGAGTCTATCCACTCTCTAAATTTTGATTTGGGCTTTTTGGTGCCTTCGGTTGTTACAGGGGGTTCTGAGGTAATTGCCATTAGTTATAAATTCACGAGTTTATGTCTTTGTTTCGGTACTGAACCAACTGCAAAAGTAGCATTTTATCGTTGGCTTGCCAAAAATGGGATGAACGGGCTTGGAGTCATACCTAAGGTATAGACCTAATACGGCTTATGCCAACAAATCGTCCATACCAAATACGCCTTGCTTGTTGGCTAACCACTCGGCAGCTACTACTGCACCAAGCGCAAAACCCTCACGGCTGTGGGCTGTGTGGGTAATTTCAATGGTATCAACGCTCGAAATGTACTTTATCGTGTGTGTGCCAGGTACTTTCCCCTCCCGTACCGACCAAATAGGCACTTCGTTAGCTTGGGCGAGCTGGTTATTGACCCAAGTAGTTTTATCTGGCAACTGCTCTATCAAGCCTTCGGCAAGGGTAATGGCGGTGCCACTGGGAGCGTCTTTTTTCTCGGTGTGATGAACTTCAATGGTATTAACTTCGTATTGTTTATGTGGACTTATCAGTTTTGCTAATTGTTTGTTTAACTGAAAAAACAAGTTAACGCCAATGCTGTAATTAGAAGCATAGAAAAATGCACCGCCTTGTTGAAGACACAGCTCTTCAATTTCGGGCTTGTGTTCTAACCAACCAGTGGTACCGCATACTACTTTGAAACCTTTTTGCATACAAGTTTTGAGGTTTTCGAAAACAGCAGCGGGGTGACTAAACTCAATAACAACATCGGTATCAGCCGCCGTAATGGAGCTAAGTACCTGACGGTTATAAACATCTATTCGGGCTACAATGTCGTGTCCTCGTTCGAGTGCAATGCGCTCAATGACTTTGCCCATTTTGCCGTAGCCAAGTAAAATAATTCGCATGGGATAATAATTTCAAACTGGTTTTTAACGGGGTCGCTTGTGCGGTTGTTTTTAGATATTTTTTAACGTGAAAGTTCGATTTTGATAAAATACTTATCACTCCTTACTACTTTGGTATTAGTCGTTGTTTTCGATTTATAACTGCAAATTCTAATTTCATTCCGTAGGTAAGTGTACCAAATGCAGGCACTATGGCAGGGCGAATTTTGAGTGTTAAGTCATCGGACACATCAAAGGTTTTGAGATGTGCCGCTACGTTAGCTTCTATCATTTGCAAAGCCCAAATACCCAAAACAGACATATACGAAACATCTCGATTGCGCCGATAGCCGTTTTTGATGGTTCGGAGTTGCGTCACATTAAAACGTCGCCCTTCTATGGTAGTGTCGGCACTGGCTTTGGGCTGCGAGAGTGCTACGTAAGCGCCAACATAGGTTTTATAGCGAGTTTGATTAAAATTAATGGCCAATCCAGACAACACAAATCCGCCGTAAATGGGCGGAATCAGCCACCACTGCTTTACATCGTACTGCCCCCAGCCAGGCAATATAGCCGAGTGGAGCGTTACTCGCCGTGGGTTAAGTTTGGTTGTGGTATCTTTTTTGAAAATAGCGAGTACTTTGCCTAATTTGGTGGACTGCCCTACCTTTTTGAGCGAATCAGGCACGTCTTTCACCTGTAAAGTATCTATTTGTTTGCGGGTACTGTCAGTCAATAAGACACGTCGGAGGCTATCAGTCGAAATCCGTTGAGCCTGCACGTTCAAACACAAAGCTACCCCCACACACCACAGGACTATTCTCATTGCTTGTTGTTAATGGTTAATAGTTAATCGTGATTCACCTTCTATTTATTGTAGTGGCATCTCACGATTATCAATAGTCAGCAACGATTATACTTTGAATGAACCCAAAATCTTGTCTAATTCTTCTTGCGAAGAAAACGGAATTTTGATTTCGCCCTTGTTGTGGTCGTCCGATTTGATAGAAACCTTTGTACCAAACAACGACGATAATTTGTATTGTAACGAACGAATTTCTTGCTTGATAATATTGGGCTTACGAGTTTTGGATTGGTCAATCATGGTAGCAACGGTAAGTCCTCTTACGGCATCTTCGACTTTGCGTACAGACCAGTCTTCTGCAATGATTTTCTGAAAAATGGATAATTGCACATTAGGGTCGTCAATGTTGATGATAGCACGTGCGTGCCCCATTGATATCTTATTGTCTCTCAAGGCAGCTTGCACCATTGGCGGCAGCTTGAGCAAACGTATGTAATTATTAACCGTTGTGCGGTTTTTGCCTACTCGTTCGCCGAGTTCCTCTTGCTTGAGGCTACATTCAGTAATGAGTCGTTGGTAACTTAGCGCAATTTCAATGGAATTGAGGTTTTCACGTTGGATGTTCTCAATCAACGCCATTTCAAGCATTTGCTGGTCATCAGCAGTACGAATATACGATGGAATATATCGTAATCCTGACATTTTAGAGGCTTGCAAACGCCGCTCTCCTGAAATCAGCTGGTAACGATTATTCTCAATTTTACGAACAGTAATGGGCTGAATAATACCCTGCACCCTAATAGATTCGGCCAGTTCTTGAAGAGCCTCCGCATCAAAGTGCGTGCGTGGCTGGTAGGGGTTAGCGTCTATGAGGTCAACATTGATTTCCATCATTGAGCTCAATACTTCAAGCGGCGAGGGTTTGCTGTTGGGGCGGTTTACTTCGTCCGAATCTTGCAAAAGTGCACTGAGTCCTCTGCCCAAGCCTGTTTTTTTCTTTTGTATAGTTTGTTGCAGTCCTTCCATCTTTCGTTATTCGTTATTGGGTTCGTTGTTGTCATTGATTTATTGAGCAACAATCTTTATGAATTTCAATGATAAGTAGAATGATGATTTCGACAATTATTTAGCAGAATTAGTTCTTCAACTTGCTCCGCTGCTTATTGTGAAACCAAACCATTTTTTGTCAAAATCTCACGAGCCAAGTTGAGGTAACTAATAGCACCCTTGCTGTCGGCATCGTGGGCTATGGCTGGCACACCATAACTGGGCGACTCACTCAAACGGATGTTGCGAGGAATGATGGTATTAAACACCATATTTTGAAAATGGGCTGTTACCTCGGCCACTACTTGGTTCGAGAGTCGAACTCGTAAGTCGTACATTGTCAACAAGATACCCTCAATAGCCAAGTTGGTATTGAGGCGAGTCTGGATGATTTTGATGGTATTGAGAAGTTTGCCAAGACCCTCAAGTGCAAAGTATTCGCACTGAACAGGAATAATGACGGAGTCGGCAGCCACCAAACTATTGATGGTGATAAGCCCCAGCGATGGCGAGCAGTCAATGATGATGAAGTCATAGACCTCTCTAAACTCAGCCAAGGCTTCCTTCATTTTCTCTTCCCGGTTTTTGAGGTTAATCATCTCAATTTCGGCCCCAACCAAGTCAATATGCGACGGTAGCAGGTGCAGGTTCTCCACATCAGTTTCGATGATGATATCTCTGGCTCGCACGCCATCTATCATGCACTCATAGATGCTATTTTCAATTTCTTTGGGATTAAACCCCAAACCCGAAGTAGAGTTTGCCTGTGGATCGGCATCTACAATGAGTGTGTTGTATTCGAGTGCTGCCAAACTGGCAGCCAAGTTGATTGCCGTTGTGGTTTTGCCTACGCCTCCCTTTTGGTTGGCGACTGCGATGACTTTACTCATAGAGTGTATTTTTTACAGAGGTCAAATATCCGTGAAACTCCTCAAAATAGCAAGCTAATGTTCCACGCCTTTTTATTTAATAAGGCAATTAATGTTTTAATAACTTTACATTTTGGCATAAAACAACTGATTATCAACCCCGAAGAAAATTTACTAATTTAGACAATTTAATGAAAATGTAATAAGCAGATTAGCGGAAAGTAGTTAGGCAGACAAACGATTTCCTATGAATTTAGCTACTTTTGAACACGAATCACAACAAAGGCCATGTTAGACCCAACCACCTTATATACCGAACTCCAATTTCAGACTGCTCGCAGCGGTGGCAAAGGGGGGCAGAATGTCAATAAAGTAGAAACTAAGGTAGAATTACGGTTTGATGTAATCAATAGTGCCTTACTTAACGAAGAAGCCAAAGCCATTTTGCTTGAAAAGTTGGCGAATAAAATCACCAATGAAGGCATACTCATCTTGTATCACCAAACTGAACGCTCGCAATTGGGCAATAAAGAAAAAGTGATAAAAAAATTTGATGCCTTGATTCGGAAATGTTTTAAAAAGCCCAAAGCCCGTAGAGAAACACAACCTACTTTAGCCTCGAAAGAACGACGCTTGCAAACCAAACAACGTGATGCTGAGGTGAAAGCTATGAGGCGAAAACCTACTCCTGACACAGATGCATAGTTATAGTATTTTCGACGGTTCGCCGTGCGATTTAAGATTGCTGATTTTCGATTAACTAAATTGTTTGTTATCAACAACTTACAATCAACTATTTTAGGTAATTATTAGTTAAAAATACTATAGAAGCCATAATCCCTTTCTGCAATTTTTCATGATAGAAATTGTCCCGACAGACAGCATCACACTCATCAAACACCTTGGCTATCAGACTTATACGCCTCATTACCCACATCTTTGGAATGATGGAGGTATGGAGTGGTATATGCACCGATGCTTCAACAAACAACAGTTAGCCGCTGACTTGGCAAATTCAGCTTTGTCGTATTATGCCATCCGTGTTGAGGGGCAAGACGCCGGCTTATTGAAATTGGTAAAAGACAAAACACCAGATGGTTTTGTTTTGGAGAAAGCCTTGTATCTTGAAAAAATCTATTTTTTGAAAGCATTTACTGGCTTGGGGCTTGGCCAACAGACTATGCAATGGGTGTGTGAACAAGCCGTACAATGGGGCTTTACTTGCGTGTGGCTCATGGCGATGGACACTTCTACCAAAGCCATTGCCAGTTATGAAAGAGCTGGTTTTCAGCAAATTGGCAACACTCACCTCGATGACCAAGTGTTTTATCGTATGAAGCCGGAATACCGAGGAATGGTGTTGATGATGAAGGAGTTGTAATAAATAATCCATCCCTGACTCACTCTACTTTTTACGCTTGTAGATACATTTTGTATTGTCTGTTTTCACGTAATACGACTTGTAGTTCACAGCCTTAGCATCCGTACAACCGCATAGGTTAAGGATTTCAACCTTCCTAAAATCAACGGGATGGCTCTCGCTTTGGAGGGAAATAAAGCCTTCGGTGAGCAACTTTCCATCTATTTTTACAGCGTTATCGTGCCCACTTACTGCACCTCCGCCTACCTGAGGCTTGGTGTATTCCAACACCATTTCGCCATTGATGTAATGTCGAATAAGTGAATCACCCAATACAGTTACTTCGGCACGAACCCACTGGTCGCCATCAAAGGTTTTTGACTTGGAGTTGATACAATGGCGTGTATCTAATTTGTTTTCATACACAATATTAGTGCCTGGTGTGCAAACATTGCAGGTGGTGCGGTTGCCTTTGCCCAATCCTCCCAGTAACTGCACTTCTATCGAAATCGGGAAGTCTTGGTCTTTGCCCATGCTTTCGGGAGTTTGGCAATGAACCATGATGCCGCTATTGCGTGTAGCCCAAGCAGGGCCGCCAGTTGCTTGCTCATTCACAAACCGATATTCTACGGCTATGGTGTAGTATGAAAACTTGTCTTTGTAGAAAATATGACCAAATCGTTCCTTAAAATTATCGTAGGCATCATAGCGTACTTTCAAGAACCCGTCTTCAACTCGAAAGGTATTACCAAAGTTATTGTTCACCTCATAGTTCCGAATTTTAGGAATCCAGCCGTCTAAGTTTTTACCATTAAACATGGCCTGCCATTCCTTTTGGTCGGCGGTTTGCGCCATTGCCCATAGCGGCAGAAACAAGAAAGCAAGTAGGTGTTTTTTAGAGAAGGAAGAGTTCATCGCTATATAATTTCTGATTTTGGTTATATCATTAGCGAGTAAATATAAGCGGTTCTCTAACAAAATCCTCAAATACTTTATCTTTCCACCTTCCAGCTCACCTTTTGACTCATAGCAGACGAGCTACCTTTTGGCGTAAACACTTTGAGGGCGTATTCGTAGGTATTGCCAGTGCTTACGTCACGGTCGAGGTATTGGCGGGTTTGGCTGTCTATGGCATGAAACTGTACGAGTCCTTCGCCATTTACGGAACGGTAAAGCACAAAATGATAGTTGCCCGATTGGGCAAAATCCCAGTGTATTACCACACCTTTGCGCTCACGGTCGTAGGTAATGCTTACTTTTTCAGCGGTTTTCTTTGATTTAGGAGGTACGTACTGCACAGGCACGCCAAAAGATTTTGGAGACAATAAACCAGCTTCGTCCACTGCCGCCATCGCATACTCATAGCGACCTTGGTCGGTCAATAGAGAGTCTTTGAATATATAATTATTGGTCAGTTGCCCCGAAACTCTTCTTACAATTTTCCAGTCCGTTTTTTCTTCTTTTCGATAAATTAAGTGTTCGGCTACGTCGGCACTACTGCTGGGGATAAACTCAATCTGTACGCCTTTTTCGTTCACAATAACATCTTTTGCAACGGGCGATACAGGCGGAATTTTGTCTGGCAATTTCACCATCAATTCTGTTGAGAAAGCAGAGTGGTTGTTGCTCAAATCAATAGCTACTACCTTGTAATAGACCTCTCTATTTAGCATTTTTTTGACTGGCAGCGAATCTACAAAGGTGGTGTCAAAATGCGAAGAAGGGGTTAGTTGGTTATAGGCTCGGTTTGCACGAGAATACGACCGATACACCTTGTAAGCCACTGCGTCGGGTTCAGGGTTGCGTTGCCAACGAAGGGTAATTTTGCCAGTGGTATCAGCCTTCGCAATTAGTTGAACGGGAGGTTTGGGTGGTGTGCGGTCTTCGATATTTGCCACCACTGGCGGAGCATAACTCACATTGCCCGAGGTATCTACCGCTCCCACTACGTAGTAATGTCCAATATAAGGCTGTGGATTAGGGTCGGTATAAATAGACACACTGGGTGGCAATAACTCTTTAAAAATAGGTTTGAATGGCCCCGACACGTCGCCTCCTCTACCGATAATATAACCTTTCAAATCAGGTTCTGTTTTGTATCGTTGCCATGTTAGTGTAGCTGTTCGGTTGTTATTAACCTGTACTTTTACGTTTTTTGGAATACTCGGTGGCGTTAAGTCTCGTGCAGAGGCCACCACCACATCTGAGGCTGGACTGAGGTCGCTGAACACATCAATACCCACGATACGGTAATAGAACTTCTTGTAATTGACTTTCACGGAGTCTGTGTAGAGTGCCAAGCGTTGTAAGTCTTTCAGGTTTCGATACCGAATCGTGTCTTTCTTGGCGGCTTCTTCGGGTGGGGGCGTGTGTATATAAGGAGCATCGTTGAGGCGACGGAAATTTATGCCATCTTCGCTACGCTCAATAAAAAAACCAGAAAACTCACCATTTTCGCTCAATTTGAGCCATTGAAGAGTGATAGCCCCATCGCCACTGACAGTACCTTCAATAAAAGGTGCATACGGACGGTTTTTCTGGTCAGGAAACACCGCTACCGTAGCAGTGTCTGTGAGCGCATTCGTTGGAAGTGGCCTGGGGTTGTTCATCCAAACCCGATAAACGTATAAAGCATTGGGGTCTTTGGGGCTTTTGTCCACAATACGAAGCCCCTCAGCAGTAGCGGCGTTGATAGAGTAATCAGCGGCCATGACGCCGGCTATAAATTTCTGATTTTGTTCGTCAGAGCGAGCCAACATATCGCTCATTGCACCCGAAAAAGGTTTTTCATCTTTTGTCTTTCCATATATTATTTGGGCAGCAATGGCCACAAACTGATCGTTGGGACGAAAACGGCGTTTCATTTCGTCTAAGGGCAAAGGCTTAATGCCCGTTGGAGTTAGGTTAGTAACGATACCCTTTGGATTTTGCTTAGTCACTTCAATCCGTTGAACCATGTAGCCCCTCCGCAAGCCATTGAGCCAATAAGCTGCTCGGTTGGGTGTCCAGCGAAGCACAACAGAATCGCCATAATTGCGAGCCAATAGTACAATACGGGGCTTGGTATTGAGGCTGTCTATATTAAGTGTGGGCTGCTTTTGGGCGAAGGCATTGGTGAGCAAGCAGCAAAGCATTACTATCCTTAATGTAGAACGGTCAACAGGCTTAGTGCCTAACTGAAACTGCTTACGCACCATAGTTCGTGGCCCGCCCAGATAAGGTGTATAGCCCAATTCTATACTACCCGTACTACCAGCAGGGCGAGTCATCATTTTGTAATAGTCTGAGGCATTGTAGGTGGAGAATGGATCAATGTAAGCATCGGGTATTCTATTAGCCACAGTACCCAATGTAGTTGACAGACTTACGCTCTTACTGGCCGTACTAATACCAATGTGTGCATAAATGGGATATAGGAATAAGCCACCTAAACTGCGCCAACTGGCACCAAATTGCTTTCTGGCAAAGTCTCTGGCTTGAAACAATCGCTTGCCGAAGTCTCGAACAGCCCAAAAGTCGTGATAAGCTAAATGGTCTCTATTATAACTAAACTTATACATGCGTGAAGGTTCGGCATTGATGTCAAATGATACCATCCTAAGATTAGCCGTAGCGGAACTCAACCCCTTATCAATATCTGATTTGAGTGAGGTAGTGCTAATGGTTGATGAGCCGCCCATAAAAATATTGACCGAGTTGCTTTTAGATGTTTGGGATCCGCTATTCACAGACGCACTCCCGATGGTTTGCACAAACGACCCTATTTGTCTTGCTTTGTCCACGGCTCTATCTGGCCAAATAGGACTCCATCCTTGCCCTCGCCAAGTTGAATAGCTTGTACTCATTGCAGTACCGTAAGCTTGCCACATATTCAAGAAATTGTAAATGTTTGTACCAATATAATTATCTAAACCACCGCCTTCGCCCATAGTTGGAGAGCCAACGTCCAAGTTAGCAGGCAGGTTGACACTATATGTTTTAGCCCCAAACAGTTCCGACTCCTCAAAGTTTTCGTGGGTGCCATTGGGTAATAAATCAAAGACCAAATAGTCACTTGACGAAGGATTTGAGGTGTTTTTATAGTCAGCGACTTTGAAGCTCAACGCTGCCATTTTCTCTTGGAACGTGTTGTGCTTGCTGGTTCGGAACGC
The DNA here is from genome assembly GCA_044228045.1 of Spirosomataceae bacterium. GTDB lineage: Bacteria > Bacteroidota > Bacteroidia > Cytophagales > Spirosomataceae > JAXLVB01. The sequence goes on along the minus strand of JBGAVQ010000010.1, from coordinate 1,365 downwards.
CACGATAAAGATAATCTTTCCATCATCATCAATGTTGTCATCTTTAATGTCGCCGAGGGTGTTTTTCTTTACATAAAAGTAATCAGCCGCCGATTTAGCATACAAATAATTGCCAGTGGCACTCACTTTGGTTGTAGCAAAAGCATTGATGTATCTTTGTGAAGCCGAAGTAGGAGGAGTACTGGGCTTGAAGATTCGCCGAAGCTCTAAGCGATAAACTTTCTCGTTTTGGAGCTGAGACGGAATATCAAAATAGACTTTTCCAGAACCTGCTACATAAGGCAAAATGGCCGTTTTGAGGGTTTGGCTACCGTCTTCGGGTACCCACCATGCTTCAAAAACATTCTTTCCCCGAAGAGGTGGGGCAGGTTGGGAAAAAACATCTGGTGGAACTTTTGCACCCACAATCCCCCTCGGAGCTGCATTTTTGAAGAAATAGCGTTGCCCATCTATGGGCCAAGTATATTCAACATTTTTTAATGGAATATAATCGGGTTGCTTTGCAGAAGTAAAAACAGCACTTTGTTCCTCAGTCCGGCGTTCTCTGCGACGAAGGTTGTCCATGTAAGGGTCTTCTTCTCTGCCGTTTACTATTTCTTTAAAAATCACACGAACATTAAACTTATGTTCTGATTCTGAGGGAAAATGCTCGGTTGTCTCTACAATAAACTGTTCCCTACCATTAACCCACACCAATTCCTTAAACGCCGTAAAGCGAGTGTCTCGGTTACCGTTTTTCTTGTCTTTGTAATAAAGACTCCATTCGTCAAGTTTAAATTTATACCTACGCACCGATCCATCTGGAATCTCTAAGTTAAAGTCGGTATCCAGGGGCACATTGAACAGTGCCGTGAGCGTAGCATCCGTTTTAACAGCATTAGCCTTATCTTGTGGGCGCAATTCGGAGATAATGGTTAGCCCTTTCAAAGGATCTCCACTAAATACAGGCTGGCATTTTTCGCCAAACGAAAACTGAAATCCCCGATTGACTTCAAGTAAACCACCAAACAAACTCCCTACGGCTCGCACCTGCCCTTGGGCCCATACGGGCTTAGGCGCACCACCTTGCAGCACCGCCCCAGCTTCAACACTGCAAAGTTTGAAAGTACCCTTAGCAAACCAAGCATCTACGTCAATTTCAACCTTTCCACTCAGATAAGCATACAACTGCGCTTGGGCATACCAACCCATGAAACCTTCGGGAATTATGTTACTACCGCCACACGTTTGCCCTCTGAGTAGGGCCGCATCAAAGCCTATGGTGGCTTGTGAGCGCAAAGCAAGTATAGCTACTTTGACATCTAACACGCCATTGAGCTGTCCGCCAAACAAAACACCAAAACTGGGGGAATTCTCAGGTTTAGG
>JBGAVQ010000326.1:0-5940 GCA_044228045.1 Spirosomataceae bacterium | reverse complement strand
TGGACTCGAAAAATTCATCCGTCGAGAAATGAAAAAAGTATTTCCAGAACTTAATTTCATTGAATTACCATTTGATCATCCAGTATATAAACAAAAATTCACCTTTACGAGTGGCCTTCCCAAAGTACACGAACACGATGCAAAACCGCCACAAGGATTCGGTTTAATCTATGAAGGTCGTCTCATTTGTTACTTCAGCTATGAATGTGACTTGGGCAATGGCTGGGAAGACCAAAGTGTGCATAACGACCCTGAACCGCTTAGGCAACAAGCCTTACGAATGGGGGCAAATTTGGTTAGTTATGCCTTGTCCAGTTATTAAAAATAAATCGGCAAGATTAACCTCCAATATTACTGTGTGAATTGCACAAATTTTTGTAATGCCTTAACTTTGCAAATAAACAACATAACAGAATCAATAAACAACAATGCAACTCGTATTACCTGCTTTCATTCTCCATTGGTATCTTTCTCTTTTCAGCCAAACTTTCTTTTTGCATCGTTATTCAGCACATAAAATGTTCACTATGAACAAGTTCTGGGAACGATTCTTCTATGTTTTAACCTACATTTCACAAGGTTCGTCTTTTCTTAGCCCACGGGCGTATGCTATTTTGCACAGAATGCACCATGCCTTCAGCGATACCGAAAAAGACCCCCACTCACCACATCATACCAAAAACATCTTTACCATGATGTGGAAAACAAAGGACATTTACAATGCCCTTATGCTGAAAAAAATGAAAATTGAGGCTCGTTTTGACAGAAACTATCCCGACTGGAAGTTGATGGAATGGATTGGTGAAGCCTGGCTTTCACGCATTGGCTGGGGTGTTGCGTATGTGGTGCTGTACTTGATAGCTTATGTTTATTTTGATATGCACTGGTTGTTTTTCTTGTTGCTACCCATCCATTTTTTGATGGGGCCTATTCATGGAGCCATTGTTAATTGGAGCGGGCATAAGTATGGCTACCAAAATTTTGATAATCACGATAGGTCTAAGAATTCTTTGGTTTTTGATTTATTGATGATGGGTGAATTATTCCAGAATAACCACCACAAATTACCCAACAATATCAATTTTGGTGCAAAATGGTTTGAATTTGACCCAACTTACCCAATCATAAAGTTACTCAATTGGCTCAAAATCATCAAGATACAGCCTGTCAAAGACAATCACTAATATAATTGACTAAGCAAAAAGGGAGCAATAACACGGCTCCCTTTTTGGTGTATTTGCTTGTAAAAGCAATAATTTATCCCCTTTTTCAAAAAAACAAGTCCACTTCTTGGAAAAACAATAAGTAATTTTTTAGTTGCATGATATTTAAAAGGAACCTCTAACCCAAATCTTAGCTATCTCAATGCTTACACTTATTTCATTATTGTTTGTGTGTCATTGGATTGGCGATTATACCCAACTGCAAACGCCATGGATGCTTCGGGCTAAAATGATTGGTTCGCCATTGTTCCCTATTTTTGTGCATGCACTTACACACGCCCTTTTGATGGGAGCTGTCTTGTGGTTCTATACTGAGGGAAGGCTTTTAGCTGAATTGTTTGTGTTTCAGTTGGTTAGTCATTTTTTGATAGATGTTTGGAAAGGCAAAATGAACATTTGGTTTCCAACACTAAAAAACCCAATGAATCAATCGCATTGGGTTATTTTTGGGATAGATCAATTACTACATCAACTCGTTATTGTGGGGATGGTGGCGTGGTTATACAAGGCTTAAACTAACTTTCGGTTCAAGTCAAATTGTTCGAGGTAGTCTGAGACTCTTTTTACAAATTGTCCCCCAAGTGAGCCATCCACAACTCGATGGTCGTATGAATGTGAAATGAACATCTTTTGGCGAATCCCTAACAAATCTCCTTGGGGTGTTTCAATTACTGAAGGTTTCTTCTGAATAGCTCCGAATGCAATAATGGCTACTTGAGGTTGCAATATGATAGGTGTCCCCATAATATTACCAAATGTTCCAATATTTGAAACGGTGTAAGTGCCCCCCGCCAAATCGTCTGCTTTTAACTTATTTTCTCGAGCTTTTTTAGTCAATTCGTTTACTTTTTTGGCTAATCCAATCAAATTGTATTGATCTGCCTGATGAATTACTGGCACAATAAGATTGCCGCTTGGCAAGGCTACCGCCATGCCAATATTGATATGTTTGTGCTTAATGATTTTATCGCCCTCAACCGAAATATTGATGAGCCGAAAATCTTTGATTGCCCTCACTACAGCTTCAATCAATAGCGGGGGGTATATGTTAAGTTTTCCCCATATTCATTCACAAAAGTCTGTTTAGTTTTTTCTCTCCAAAGCACAATATTTGTCATATCAGTTTCTACGAAAGAAGTCACGTGTGCCGAAATTCGTTTGGACTCTACCATCCGTTCGGCAATCATCTTTCGCATCCGATCCATTTGAATAATGTCATCAGTGCCATTTAATGATGGTGCAACAGCCTGGCCACTAACTTCCTGATAAACAGAATGTTTACTTCTTTTTTCTACATAAGACAAAATATCATTTTTTGTCACTCTACCTTCTAATCCTGTGCCGACAATAAGTTCTAATTCAGCATTGGTGATGCCTTCTTGTTTACAAATACTCAACACCAAAGGTGAATAAAACCGTGCAAGCCCTACCTCTGTTTGGGGCAAACCAATTATTGCTTTCTCGATATGAGAAGCAAGTTGTTTTTCTAATTGCTCGGCAACAACTGAAGGCTCGGAGGTCAAATGTTCTTCTCCATTTTCTATCGAAACGGTAGTTTCTAAACGACAAATAGGTTTACCAATGATAGCGATTTCACCCTCTTGCACCAAAATTTCTTTCAAGATGCCGTTATGTGTTGAAGGCACTTCGGTATCTACCTTGTCGGTGGCTACTTCGAGTAATGATTCATCAACTTCTATTACATCACCTGGTTTTTTCAACCAAGTTAGCACGGTTGCCTCCATAATACTTTCGCCCATTTTGGGCATTACCAGATCAATTACTGCCATGATTTTGGATGCTTAATAGTCATGTGTATTTAGTATTAGAGGGACTTTATAAAAACCCTTCAAAACATCTTTTGTTACTTCTGAATCAGCTGTGACTGTTCAACTAAACAATTACCAACTCCTCTTCTAAAATTTCTTTCCTTAACAAATTGAGCAGCGCAATTGTAGCGTTATGAATAATCTGCTGTCTGAAGCCTCCCAATTGCAGTTTGCGGGTAAAGGTTCGTTGGGGCGATGCAACCGCAATCCAAACCGTCCCTACAGGTTTGTCTGCTGTACCGCCATCAGGGCCAGCTATACCACTGGTAGCAATGCCATAGTCCGTAGAAAAATGTTTTTTTACGCCTTCGGCCATCTCAACAATGGTTTGTTCGCTAACTGCCCCAAATTGGCTAAGCGTATCAACCGAAACCCCTAACTGTCTGATTTTCACCTCATTGCTATAACTCACAACACCTCCCATAAAGTAAGCAGAGCTTCCAGACACACTCGTAATCAAGTGCGAAACATAGCCGCCCGTACAGCTTTCGGCTGTGGAAAGGCTTTGACCTCGCTCGCTGAGTAATTGGCCAATTACTTGCTCCAACTCGTCTTGTTCGTAGCCATACACAAATGGACGTATAATTGGCAAGACCTTGTTTATCTGTTGATTTATCTCTTCTGTCAAAGCAGTTGAATCAGCCCCAAAGCCTGTCAGGCGTAGTTTGACATTTGCCATACTTGGCAAGTATGCCAATTTGATATGTGCAGGCAAGTTGTCTTCCCAATCTGCTATTGTTTCAGACAAAATTGATTCGCCAATACCTACTGTTCTGATGATTCGATGAACAATGGTTGGTGTATTAAAATGAACTTGGAGCAATGGCAAAATAGTGGTTGACATCATTCCTTTCATTTCGTAAGGTACGCCAGGCATCGAAATGAAAACGGTATCACTTTGGTCAAACCACATTCCGGGTGCAGTACCCAACTTGTTTGGGATATATGTGCAGCCAACTGGTAAAAAAGCCTGTTGACGATTGATTTCGGTAAGTGCTCTACCCCTTGATTCAAAAAAACGAGTAACTTCCTCAAGGGCTTCTTGGTTAATCCCCAGTTCCATGCCAAAATGCTTGCACATGGTTTTCTTGGTAATGTCGTCTTTTGTAGGCCCCAAACCACCTGTTACCAGTACTACTTCAGCTCGTGTGGTGGCTTCTTCTAATATTGATAAAATAGCATCTTCGGTATCTCCTACCGACGATTTACGAACGGTTTTAATGCCAATCTTATCGAGTTCGGCACTAATCCATTGGGTATTGGTATCGGTAATTTGCCCGTAGAGTATTTCGTCACCAATTGTAATAATTTCCGCACGGATGATCTTCATAATCAGTCAATTATTCAAAGAAAAATCTTTTTACTTTTAGTCTTTAATCTACCGCATAATTGCTATAATAAGACCTTTGAAAAATCATAAAATTAAAAGCTAACAGTTATTTAGATGAAACTGTGTATCTTTTTTTGGTTATTTGCGTCCAAAATTAGACAAATTTTCAGTCTAATTACGTTGATTAGTTGGAATCAATTTTAACCCTATTCAGTTCTTTACAAATGAGAAAGCAAATAATAGTTGGTGTAATCGCCTCTTTCATGTTGAGTTCGTGTGCACAATCGCAAAATCCCAATAAATCTTCGGGACTTGGCGGTATTCTCGGCAAAGTGAATGAGGTGCTTGGGCAAGGTGGCGGGGCATTAACCTCCGACGAAATCGCCCGTGGATTGAAAGAAGCCTTGACTGTTGGTATTCAAAATAGTTCTTCGCAAGCTTCGCAGATAGACGGTTACTTTGGAAATCAATTGATAAAAATTCTTTTCCCACCCGAAGTTCAGAAAGCCGAAAAAACATTGCGACAGATTGGGTTGGGCAACGAGTGCGATAAATTTTTACTGGCCCTAAACCGTGGTGCCGAAGACGCTGCCAAGAAAGCCGTGCCCATTTTTGTGGATGCCATTACTAAAATGACCATTCAAGATGCTGTTGGAATTTTGAGAGGCGAAAAAAACGCTGCAACCAGTTATTTAAAACGTACTTCAACGGAAGCACTTACGCAAGCGTTTTCGCCGGTGATTCAAGAATCATTGACCAAAACACAAGCGACCAAGTATTATGGTGACATTGCCAATACATATAACAAAATTCCGTTGGTCCAAAACAAAATCAATCCAGACTTAAACGCCTACGCTACCCAAAAGGCCATTGATGGTTTGTTTATGTTAGTAGAACAAGAAGAAGCCAAAATCAGAGAAAATCCAGCTGCCCGAGTTTCGGACTTACTAAAACGAGTGTTTGGGAGCAAAGGATAAATAACAAAATTTGGCACGTTTGTTCCGCAAGCTGTAATTAATGAATTTTAAAATAAAGTTAGTAAGTTCTCCTCCCAACCCAGCAAAAATAAGTTTATGAGAAAATCAGAAATCAATTTTTCAGTCGAGTTAGACGAACACAACATTCCAGAACGAATTTATTGGGATGCTACCGAAAATCCAAATGAAGGGCTTCACGACACTAAGGCCATTGCCATTGCCTTGTGGGATCACTACCATAAAGGTACCATGAAAATTGATTTGTGGACAAAAGACATGGAGGTTCACGAAATGAAGCGGTTTTATATAGAAGTACTCGCTGGTGTGGCCGATACCATAGCCAATGCCACTGGTGATCAACAAATGGCAGACGACATTGATAATATGTGTAAAGGCTTGGCAAAACGCTTAGACGAAGAGATGAAAGCCGCACAAAATTAAAATTGTTCTTTTTCTTTTCTTGCGTCTTGGTGCGATAATTGCTAATATTTGCCCCAAGGCGCAATTTTTAGATAATTTTATGAAAAAATTACTTTTCCTCCTCATTGTATTCGCTTATCCTACGCTTGCCCAATTTGCGG
>JBGAVQ010000325.1:0-5943 GCA_044228045.1 Spirosomataceae bacterium | reverse complement strand
ATTTTGTTTAGAGCTTCAAAGTGCGCTTTCACTGCGAATGATGCCCTACGCCGCCAGTGCTTCTGCTATACTACTTCAACATTTTGAAAAAGAACTAAATGCTGGTTGGTATCAAGGAATCACCTTGACCTGCCCGGGCTTCTATGCGCCACAGGGTCGGCAATTGAGGTTTAATACCAGAGTAGCGGAGTTCGTTAGCCGGCTTCAAACTTTTGGTTTTGATGGCAAACGGCTCACTAATTTTGAAATGGAAACGGCTGGTTATTATTTATTTGGAAGCATACTTGGCCATGAAATGCTCTCAATTTCAGCGATTTTAGCCAACCGAGTTACACAGCAATTTTCAAAAGAACCCGAGAAGGGGGTTGAAAAAATGATTGAAACTGTACTGGAACGAATTACTGAATTGTAAAATATGGGGTTACCGACCAGAGGTCGGTGTTACAATGTTTTGCGCATGATGTAATCATTCATAAAGTATCCATTTCCAATCTCAAAATCGCCTGAGTCTATTATTTCAAAGCCGATTTTTTGATACACAAATTGGGCTTTGTTATTGCGGTTTACGTTTAGGTCAAGGTACAATCCTCCGGCTTGCTTTACTTGTCGGAAAACCTCTTCCATCAAAGCCTTTCCCAGGCCTTTTCCTTGTGTTTCAGGCAAGAGATAAATCTTGTGTAACTTCCAGTACTTGACATCATTATGCTTGATTGAAAAGCCAGCAAATCCGACTGGTTTGTCAGACAAATATGCTAACAAAAAAGTATGCCCATCGGTCATTTGTTGACGTAAGACTTCGGGCGTGTACATCATTGTAAGCATATACTCCATTTGCTCTGTACTCAAAATATCTCGGTAAGCATCAGCCCAAATTTTATGAGCCAATTGTTCAATCAATTCGGCATCTTGGGGTGTGGCTTCCACCATTTTAAAAATTTGACTCATTTTTAATATAAAAAACAATTGTTAGGAAAAAGGAATCTGTAATTTTGGAAATCAAAACTATAAAATTTCGTGAATAAACCACTCATTCTTATCTCAAACGACGACGATATTACTTCCAAAGGAATTCGTACTTTAATAGAAGTTATGGCCGAAATCGGCGAAGTCGTAGTAGTAGCCCCAGACACCCCTCAATCGGGCAAAGGTCATGCCATCACTCTTGGAAGTCCCCTGCGACTCAAAAAGTCAGACCTTTTTGGTGCTAATATTCAAGCATTTGACTGCAATGGCACTCCAGCAGATTGTGTAAAAATTGGCAAACATTTGATTCTTAAAGACAGAAAACCAGATTTGGTGGTAAGTGGTATCAATCACGGAAGCAATTCTACCGTAAGTGTGCTATACTCAGGTACCATGTCGGCTGCTATTGAAGCAGCTATGGAAGGACTCCCAGCCATTGGTTTTTCACTTTGTGACTATTTACCCGATGCAGATTTTAGCCACGTGCGGGTATATGTGAAGCAAATTGCCTTACAAATCTTGGCAAATGGGTTACCAAAAGGTGTAGCACTCAATGTAAATTTCCCAAAGATTTCCGAAACTCCTATTCAAGGCATTAAATTGGTACGACAAGCCGATGCTGTCTATCGAGAGCAGTTTGACGAACGTATTGACCCGTATGGACGACCGTATTATTGGATGGACGGCGAACTTGAAAACCATCAACCTGAGGCAACAGATACTGACGAATGGGCCTTGGCCAACAACTTTGTTTCTATTGTGCCGTGCAAATATGACCTTACTGACTATCAGGCCCTTGACTCATTAAAGTCATTGATAAATTAAAGCTTTAATCAAAAGAGCAAAACTTAATACTAACCCCACTTCACCATGTCCATCATCGGTAGTCTTTTGAAAAGAGGTATAAAACTGACTGGAAGTTTGAGGTCTAAAAAGCTCAATGCTTTTAAGTTGCAGAAAAAAACCTTTATTAAGCTTTTAACAAAAGCACAAAACACCCGATTTGGAGAGAAGTTCGGTTTTGATGACATCGTGTCAGAGGCATTGTTTCACAAGGGAAAAGGATTTTATGAGGCTTACAAAAAACAAGTGCCCATTTATGATTATAGTAGCATTTATGCCGAATGGTGGTATCGAACTCGAGAGGGTGAAAAAGATGTTTGTTGGCGTGGAAGAGTAAAATATTTTGCATTAAGTTCAGGAACATCTGAGGCCGCTTCGAAGTATATTCCAGTTACAAAAGATATGGTGAAAGCCATAAAAACTACGTCTATACGGCAAATATTGGCCTTATCTAATTACAGAGACCTTCCAGCCAAACTTTATGAAAAAGGCTACTTGATGTTGGGTGGTAGCACACAACTCACCGATACAGGCCTGTACAAAGAAGGCGACCTGAGTGGCATTACAGCGAGTAATATTCCGTACTGGTTTCAGCAATTTTACAAACCAGGCAAGAAAATCTCCAAATACAAAGACTGGGGAACCAAATTAGACCTCATTACTCAAAAAGCCAGTGAGTGGGATATTGGTTACATTGTTGGCGTTCCGGCTTGGATTCAGCTTTTAATGGAAAAAATTATTACCTATTATGGAGTAAATAATATCCACGACGTCTGGCCCAATTTGGAGGTTTTCTGTCATGGAGGTGTGTCGTTTGAACCGTATCGGCACGGTTTTGAAAAATTGTTGGGCCGACCCATCACTTATATCGAAACGTATTTAGCCTCTGAGGGTTTTTTGGCCTATCAAACCCGCCCCGAAGTCAAGGCCATGCAGTTGGTGCTTAATAATGGTATTTTTTTTGAGTTTGTGCCATTTACGGATGAAAACTTTGATGGTGATGGCAATATTTTGCCCACGGCTCAAACCTTAATGATAGATGAAGTAGAAGAAGACAAAAACTATGCGCTGTTGATTTCAACGGTTTCAGGCGCATGGCGGTATTTGATTGGTGACACAGTCAGGTTTACGGACACAACCAAAGCTGAGATTGTAATAACGGGCCGCACCAAACACTTCTTGAGCTTATGTGGCGAACACCTTTCGGTAGATAATATGAACAGGGCCATTGAGTTAGTATCTGATGAACTCAACATTGATATTCGAGAATTTACCGTCATTGGTAAACCCTCAGGTACACTATTTGGGCATGAATGGTACATAGGTACAGATGATGCAGTTGAGGCACAAGTACTTCAAAAACAATTAGACGCTCACCTAAAAATCCTGAACGACGACTACAAAACAGAGCGAGAACATGCCCTACAAGAAGTGTTGGTTCATGTAATACCCAGCCAAATATTTTATGCTTGGATGGAACAACAAGGCAAGATTGGTGCTCAAAACAAATTTCCAAGGGTGCTAAAAAAGCCTGAGTTGATTTTAAATTGGGAAAACTTTGTAGCTCAATTAGTATAACGAAAAAAGTCCACGAAATTAAACCAAGGTCTGTACCAAAGGTCTGACCCGCTATTTACTTGCCAACTTTTAGAAAATTTCAAAACAAACTCCAAAACAATCGGCATCCAACTATGATAAACACAATGCCTGTTAATTTATTGATACCCAAAATAACCTGTGCGCTGATCACTTTTTTGAGCCGATGAGCAAATACTGCAAGGACAGCTTCGGCGAAAAAAATTCCAACCTGACTACTTACAAAGAAACTATACATTTCTGCCCCTTGCAGTTTGAGTCCACCTCGCACATATGCTGTAACCGTAACCCACGAAAAAAAATTAATTGGATTCAGAATATTGAGCAGAAAGCCTTTTGAAAAGTAAAAAAGGAAATTTCCCAAACGGCTTTTAGGATAAACCACCCTGGGTTTGCTACGTATTAAATTTATTAACCCAAGCACTATGAGAATAGAACCACCAATTATGCTAATATAGCGTTGAGCATGATCAACTTGTGGTAAAAAGGAAGTTCCAAACAGGGCAATCAAGATCAAAACGGCATCGCTTGCCAGTACACCCAAAGCGATTTTAAGTCCACTTTTATAGCCGTTGTCAATGCTACTCTGAATCAGCGCAAAAAAAATAGTACCAAAGGTAAGCGACAGCAAAACACCTGTAACGAAACCTATACTGATAGCTTGTGTCATAGTCCTCGTAGGCGGGCTACTTTCAACAAACCATACACACTCAATGAATCAGTAATTTCATTTTTCATAACCATTTCAATTGCTTCCGCAAGTGGAAGTTGCCAAACCTGTATGTCTTCGTTGTCGTCTTGGTGAGCATCCCCTTCTGTAAGGTCTTCTGCTACAAAAATAAATCCTTCTTCATCTGTTACAGAGTTAGACGTATGTATTGTACCGATATTTTCCCAGCGTTGAGCAGTCAATCCAGTTTCTTCTTTTAGTTCTCGCTGTGCCGACTCAAGCACGCTTATACCCAATGGCCCGCCACCCATCGGGATTTCCCAAGAATACATATTGAGCGGATATCGGTATTGTCCAACTAGCCACGTATAGTCATTACCGTTAATGGGAATAATACCAATGGCAATGTTTTTGAAATGGGCCTTACCATAGATACCCGGTTTGCCTCCTGGGGTAATTACTTCTTCGTGGTGAATACTGATCCAAGGGTTGTCGTACACCGTGGTACTCGAAAGCGTTTTCCAAGGGTTTTCTTGTGACTTCATGTTGCAAATGTAACCAGCTATTTTTAATTTTCTATTTCTACGCAATTACTTACCTTTGCACTATGGCCAACCAATCCAACAAATACAAACTCATTTTACTGTCGTTCATAGTAAGTATTTTGCTGATGTTAATCAAATTTGTAGCATGGTTTTTTACTGAATCCAATGCTATTTTAACTGATGCCCTCGAGTCTATTGTCAATGTAGTAGCCAGTGGATTTGCATTATATGCGATATACCTTTCAGCCAAACCTCGTGACGAAAACCATCCGTATGGGCATGGCAAAATTGAGTTTTTCTCTGCCGGAATAGAAGGTGTTTTAATTGTAATTGCAGGCTTTTTTATCATCTATCATGCTATATCTCACCTCATTCATCCATCTGATTTACAGGAACTTAATATAGGTTTTATACTTATTTCTTTCACCACGGTTTCTAATTGGACTTTAGGTTGGTTTCTTCAAAAAGAAGGCAAGCGCATTGACTCCATTACTTTAATTGCCGATGGAAAACATTTGGTTTTAGATGCCCAAAGTAGTGCGCTGTTGTTGGCCGGCATTGGCATCATGTACTTTACTCAATGGTATTTATTAGACAGCCTACTTTCTATTGTGTTTTCAATTATTATCATCTATAACGGACTCAAACTCACCCGCAAATCAGTAGCTGGACTAATGGATGAGGTAGATCCAGCCACACTTGATAAAGTAGTTGACACACTCAAAACCAAGCAAGAAGACACTTGGATAGACATTCATAACCTTCGGATTCAGAAATACGGCGCTGATTTGCACATTGATTGCCACGTTACCTTACCCTACTATTGGACACTCGAAGAAGTACATAAAGAAGTACATCACATCGAAGAAGTGCTTGTAACCGCTTTTCCATCAGATGTGGAGAATTTCATACATGCAGACCCTTGCTTACCAGCCTGTTGCCATCATTGTAAAATCAAAAACTGCCCCGTCCGTAAGTTTCCACAGACCAAACACATTGAATGGAACACACAAAATTTATCACTTAATCAGAAGCATTTTTTGGAGGCTATAAAATGAAATATTCTTCTCAAATACCGTTCGATAATTTTCGGTAGATAATTTTGGTAATTCAAAAAAAAATGGTTTCCTTCGTTTATAAATCTATATAGTCCTACTTCGTTCCGTTATAATTATTCATTTGTTAATGGCCTACAATATAAGCTATACTGGTATTACTATGCGTTTTAAACTCACCCTAAGTCCTATCCACGACCGTCAACGGCTGTTGTTCAACTACCAATATCCCCTACAAGCGTGGGTGTATCAGTTATTAGCCAATGCCGAT
>JBGAVQ010000324.1:0-5960 GCA_044228045.1 Spirosomataceae bacterium | reverse complement strand
AGATGCGGTGTAGGGAAGAATCTATAAATCGTGGTATATAATTTCGTCGGGTGTTTCCACCCGACGACTTGTTTAAAAACATTTGAAGCCTTTCTTTTTCACTCGCATCCAATATACCTCAGGAGATTGGGACACCGACCAACGGATGCCTTCCAACCTCCTGAACTCATTGGTAGAATACACCACGATTCCGATTGACGAAAAAGAAAAAACGGTGTTGTTGAGCAGTAACGAGATTTTTAAAAGCCCATTTTGTTACCTAAGCGGACATAAATTGGTGGAGTTTTCGAGTCAAGAACGAGACCATTTTAGACGATATGTCGAGAATGGCGGATTTGTATTTATTGATGATTGCAACCATGACATTGACGGGCTTTTTGCAAAATCTGTCGAACAAGAAATGGCTCGAACATTCGGGGCAAAGGCATTACAGAAAATCCCCAATACCCACGAAATTTATCATTCGTTCTTCCATTTTGATGGCCCCCCCACCACCAGTTTTGAACTCAACGGTTGGGGCGACGATTTAGTGCATGACTACCTCAAAGCCATTACTATCAACGGCAAAATTGGGGTATTGTATAGCAGCAAAGACTACGGTTGTGAGTGGGATTATGACTTTCGGAACAAGCGGTGGTTAGCCGAGGATAACACCAAGTTTGGTGTCAATATTATCAATTACGCATTAACAAATTAGCCTTTGGAAACAACAGACTTAGCACGCTATAAATCATTGGTAGCCAAACTGCCACTCTTAAAAAAAGAAATCGGGAAGGTAATTATTGGACAACAGGAAGCCATCAACGAGATACTGATTTCATTGCTTGCTGGCGGGCATTGCTTGCTCGAAGGCGTGCCGGGCTTGGCTAAAACACTGATGGTCAAGACCATGGCTGAGGCATTGGAGATGCGTTTTAAGCGGGTTCAGTTTACCCCAGACCTCATGCCCGGTGATATTATAGGCACTGAGATTTTGGAAGAAGACCACGAAACGGGTAAAAAATTCTTCAAGTTTAATCAAGGGCCTATTTTTGCCAATGTGGTACTGGCCGATGAAATTAACCGCACCCCACCCAAAACCCAAGCGGCTTTGTTAGAAGCCATGCAAGAATACAAGGTAACTTATGCTGGCAATAGTTATGATTTGCCGCTGCCATTCTTGATTATTGCTACCCAAAACCCCATCGAACAAGCAGGAACTTATCCCTTGCCCGAGGCCCAATTAGACCGCTTTTTGTTGTACATCCGACTCAATTATCCTACCGAACAAGAAGAATTAGAGGTATTGAAAAGCACCACAGGTACTACCCGCCAAACCTTGCAAACTATTTTATCGGGTAGTGAAATTACTGATTTACAGAAACTTACTCGACAAGTGCATGTTAGTGATGAGCTGATTCAGTGGGTCAATCAATTGGTAAGAGCCACTCGTCCCGAAAGTACTTCTTCGGCCTTCGTAAAACAATGGTGCGACTGGGGCGCAGGCCCACGGGCAGGGCAAGCCTTAGTGCTTTGTGCCAAAGCGAGGGCAGTGTTGAATGAGCGTTTTGCGGTGATTCCCGAAGACATTAAATCGCTGGCCTATCCGGTTTTGCGCCATAGGATTGCCATGAATTTTAGGGCAGAAGCAGAGAACATTACGGCAGACCAAGTGGTTGGTGAGTTGTTGAAAAGTATCAAATAACAATGCCCCAACTCACTACCGAACTTATTAAACTCAATAATTTACAACTTGCTGGCAAAATTGTCAGCGATGAGTTGCTGCTGGGGATTCATGGCAGTAAGCGTTCGGGGATTGGGATTGAATTTGAGCAATATCGGCATTACGAACCCGGCGACGACCCCAAACGAATTGACTGGAAACTCTACGCCCGCACGCAAAAGCATTTGGTGCGAGAGTCTGCTACTGAAAGTAACCTGCAAATTCGTTTTTTATTGGACTTGTCAGGCTCCATGAATTACACCGAATTGGGCATAAGTCGGCTCAATTATGCCAAAATCATGCTGGCTTCGTTGGCCTATTTGGGGTATCGTCAAAGCGACCAAATGAGTTTGTATTCCTTGCAAAATGGCTTGTTGCAAACGCTGGTTCCTGCCGGAAAGCAGTCATTTCAGAAGATACTTTATGCCCTTGAAAACGCTCAGGCAACTGGCAATTGGCTGAATGATAATCCCAAATTTCCAGAGTTTCAGCAAAAGCAAAAAGAGTTGGTCATTTTAGCCTCAGATTTTTTGCAAGTGGGTGAAGAATGGCTACAATTGATAAAAAATGTGGCGAGTCCACGGCGGGAGATTGTTATTTTTCAATTGCTTGGTAGTCAAGAAGTTGATTTTAATTTAAGTGGTTTTTATCGGTTCAAAGATTTAGAAACGGGCAAAGAAATCGAACTGCAAGCCGAAACCATTAAGGAAGATTTCAGAAAAGCGGCTACATCGTATCTTACTAATTTAGAAGAAGCCTTGCGGCTGCCGAATGTACACCTGATTCGTGCCAAGCTCAACGAACCCATCGCTATGGTTTTGTCGGATTTGTTGAGACGGAGGATGATTTAGCATAGAGAAACGATTCCATCACTTTGAGGCGGACGGCCTCGCTGAAAGTTATACCGAAAAACATTTAGTGCGGTGTCAGTTGTTGACACTATCAAGATAAGTCACGATGGAATTTTTACATCCATATCTGCTTTGGGGGGCGTTGGCTGTGGCAATTCCAGTCATCATTCACCTTTGGCATCAAAAAAAAGGGCAACTCATTGAATGGGCTGCTACGCAATGGCTATCCGAAAAAAATCAGCAACAATACCGAGGACTTCGCTTCGATAACCTCTTGTTGCTTGCCTTGCGTTGCCTGATGTTGCTGCTTTTAACCTTGTTATTGGCCCAACCGCTGCTCAATTGGGAAACAGGCAAAACAGCACTCAAAAAAGTTCATTTAATTCAGCCTAATCAGTTAATTACTAACAATTTTCGATTTGAATTAGAAGAAGCATTAAAGAAAGGCGAAAAATTGTATTGGTTGAATTCATCCACCGAACCTGTCGAAAATATTACGGAATTACCAATTCAAAAAGACTTTAACCCCCTCATTTTGCAATCATGCTTCAACCAGCTTGGTAACGAAATTACGCAACCCGTTCAATTTGAGTTGTATTTGCTCAATCAGCAGTTGTTAGCAACCCTTCCGGTGATGTACGTGCCTGACAAATTCAAACTGCACACCGTTATTGATTCTACTCAGAAACCTACGCCATATTTGACCTTATCCGACAATAAAAAGCTGTTTATCAATCACTTAAGCCAACTAACCAGCAGCAACACACCTGACCCAGCTACGCAATTACAACCCAATCCAGTACATACGGGAGCCTTTTTGGTATTGCTTGATTACCAAAACAAAGCAGAACAACAAAGCGTTGAAGCCAGCCTCAACGCTTTATCAGAAGTGTATGGATTAACCATGACGATTGACTTCAAACAAAGCGCAGGGAAAGCTTATGATTTTGTTTTTGCAGACAATATTAAAGCTAATCCAATGAATATCAACACATTGCATATAATTTCAGGAGGGCAAAAATCAAATCTAATTCAGGCCAATGTGGTGTATCTTAATGAAGCCCTCACGCCTCAAACCGCAGCAATGGTGTATAGCGGGCAGTTGCCCGAATGGTTGGGAGAATTGTTTGTGAAACATTTGAAACTGAATCCCAAAGAACCAACGTTGAGCCGACAGCAACTCGGTAGTTTGTTTCAAACAGCCAAGCAGCACAAATCACACGAGCAAGAATGGCTTCGACAGGCAATGATTTTGTTATTACTTTTCGTTATTTTAGTTGAACGTTGGATGGCCCTAAACAAAAACGCATGAATCAACTCAAACGCATCATTTCGTGGGTTAATTACCAACTACTCGCCAATGCGTTGCTGGCTTGTTTGCTGGTAGCAGGGGCAGTTTTTGTGCTGACTTCTACGTTTGTTGCTGCCACAAGTATAGCCGTTGTCGCAGGATTTTTGGGCTTTGGCATCGGTGCATTTTTCACTAAATTGTATCAAAGCAAGCGGAACGAGGCCATTTTGTACGTGCACAAAACCGTAGGCGATACCGAATATAGCCTCAATCTGTTGGACAAACCACAACCCAACATTGCCGAACAATTACAATTAGAACGCCTGAGCGAGCGGGTACAAAACACTCAGATTCCAACGGTAATTTCTTCAAAATTAGGGTTTTATGCTTTGTTTCTCATCGCATCAATCGGAGTTAAGTTTGGCTATCCTTTGCTCAAATCCAGCCCTCAACCACTTCCTGCATTAAGTGAAATTTTGGCACAAAAATCTAATAATCAAATAATTGCTCCTCAGTTTCAAACAGCCACGCTTCGGATTACACCACCGGCTTACACCAATCAGCTCGAAAAAATAACTTCCGACTTAAATGCCTCAGCAGTGAGTGGTTCGTTGCTCAAATGGCAACTCAAATTTAACCAGCAAGCCAATCTTTCGGTGCGCTTGGCCAATAGCCGAGGCGAAGAATTGGCGTTTAAGCAAGTGGGTGACGCTTTTGAGTACAGCGACCGTTTGAGTAATTCGGGTTTGTATGCTTTCAAAGCCTATTGGCACGATTCGCTCGTTTATCAGTCTGACTATTACCGCTTAGATGCCATCCCCGACTTAGCCCCTAAAATTGAACCAAGCTCCAAAGAATTGTTCCAGTATCATTTGCTGAAAGACCCCAAAACCATTCAGATTTCGGCCAAAATTTCAGACGATTTTTTAGTAAAACAAGCATACATTGTGGCTACTTTGGCTCGGGGTTCGGGTGAAAATGTAAAGTTTCGGGAAGTGAAATTCCCGCTTAACCAAGCTAATTTCAAACAAGCGACTTTAAGTAAAAGCATTGATTTAAAAGCACTTAACTTCACGCCAGGCGACGAACTGTATTACTATTGGGCAGCCTTAGACAACAAACAACCCGAAGCAAATTTTAGTAAATCAGACACTTACTTTTTGGTGTATAAAGACACTACTAACGCCGAAGAAGCCGATTTGGCAACAATGGCCGTAAATATTTTGCCCGAATATTTCAGGAGTCAGCGGCAAATAATCATGGACTCTGAAAAGTTGATTGCCAAAAAGAAAAAAATCACAGAAAAGGAGTTTAAAAGTACGTCCAACGAACTGGGTTTCGACCAAAAAGCCCTGCGATTGCGTTACGGGCAGTATTTGGGTGAAGAATTTGAAAATTCAATCGGTGGCGGCGGTGGTGCCTTACCAACCGACAAAGATGGTGATGTGGTGGTGGGCTATGCCATGTTGAAAGGCTTTGTACACGCCCACGACCAAGGCGAACCCGGAGGTGAATCGGGCGGGGCTTCGCACGCCGGCCATGACCATTCGCATGGCGAAGCCAAGAAAACCGATGACAAAGACCCCGTTGCATCCATTTTAGAAGAATACGTTCACTCACATGACGATGCCGAAACCAACACTTTTTACGAACAGTCCACCCGCAGTTTGTTGAAAATGGCCTTGGAACAGATGTGGCAGTCTGAATTGCATTTGCGTTTGTACGAACCCGAAAAAGCCCTGCCTTTTGAACACAAAGCCTTAGAATACCTGAAATCGGCGCAACAACGAGCCAGAACTTTTGTAAAAAAGACCAGCTTTGACCCGCCGCCTATCAAAGAAAAAGAAAAACGTATGACGGGTGAACTCAACAAAGTGAATGAAAATAGGAGCATCGAACGGCGGTTTGAGGAGCAGCAGCTTGAAAAACTGGTAGCAACAGTAATGGGATATTTGGCCAGTACAACGCAACCGCTGAGTCCGTTGCAACGGCAAAATGTCTTGCTGTTGGGCAATTATCTTTCTGACAAAGTAATCAACAGTGGCCTGTCTAATTGGTCGGTGTTGAGTCATTTACAGAAATTAGTTAGCGGAAAAACGCTATCGTTGCCAGAAAA
>JBGAVQ010000323.1:0-6034 GCA_044228045.1 Spirosomataceae bacterium | reverse complement strand
AATGCGCTCAAAAAGCCGCTGTTGCATTTGCATACGCAATTCAATCGAGACATTCCGTTTAACAGCATTGACATGGATTTTATGAACCTCAACCAATCGGCGCATGGCGACCGTGAGTTTGGGTTTATTATGTCACGGATGCGGCTCAATCGCAAAGTGGTGGTAGGGCATTGGCAACAAGCTGATGTACTCCAAAAAATCAACGTTTGGAGTAGAGTAGCGGCGGCCAAGTACGAATTGCAGACCATGAAAGTGGTACGCTTTGGCGATAACATGCGCCAAGTGGCCGTAACAGATGGCGATAAAGTGGCCGCTGAAACGACGTTTGGTTTTTCGGTCAACACGCACGGAGTAGGCGATTTGGTGAAATACATCAACCAAATTTCGGAAGCCGACATTTTCACCTTAATGCAGGAATACGAAGATACATACCAACTCATGGATTCGCTCAGAAATGGCGGTTTGATGCGTCAGTCATTGGTAGAAGCTGCACGCATTGAGTTGGGAATGAAAGCCTTTTTGGAAGAAGGCGGCTTTTCGGCTTATACCAATACGTTTGAAGATTTGCACGGGATGCGGCAGCTCCCAGGTATTGGTTCACAGCGCATGATGGCCGCAGGCTATGGCTATGGCGGTGAGGGTGACTGGAAAACTTCGGCCATGGTTCGTGCCCTGAAAGTAATGGCAAGTGGTATGGAAGGCGGTAACTCGTTCATGGAAGATTACACTTACCACTTTGATCCTGCCAATCCGATGGTATTGGGGTCGCACATGTTGGAAGTGTGTCCTTCCATTGCCAAAGGAACGGTGAAATGTGAAGTGCATCCACTGGGAATTGGCGGCAAAGAAGACCCTGTTCGCTTGGTCTTTAACACTGCGGCAGGACCAGCACTTAATGTTTCTTTGATTGACATGGGCAATCGGTTCCGTCTGTTAGTCAATGAAGTAGAGGCCGTAGAAATAACCGAAGAATTCCCTAAATTGCCAACGGCACGGGCACTCTGGAAACCACAACCGAGTATGGAAATAGGCCTGCAAGCGTGGATTTTGGCAGGTGGAGCGCATCATACGGCTTACAGTCAAAACCTAACTACCGAATACATCGAGGATTTAGCAGAAATGTTTGGCGTAGAGCTGGTAGTGATTGATAAGGATACGAATATCCGCCAATTGAAAAATGAGTTGAGATATAATGAAGTTGCCTACAAATAAGTACTCGCTTATATGAGTTCATACAAATCATTACAACAAGAATGTTACGAAGCCAATATGCAGCTACCCAAATTGGGGTTGGTGCTGTTTACATTTGGCAATGTGAGTGCTGTGGACAGAGATAAAGCCATATTTGCCATCAAACCCAGTGGCGTGCCTTATGAATTACTGAAACCCGAAGATATCGTTATTATGGACTACGATGCAAAAGTGGTGGAAGGTGCAATGCGTCCGTCATCAGACACTAAGACACATGCGTTGCTTTATAAAACGTGGGGCGACATAGGCGGCATCACACACACGCACAGCACCTACGCTGTTGCGTGGGCGCAAGCAGGGCTTGATATTCCGATTTTTGGCACCACCCACGCCGACCACACGCATCAAGACATTCCGTGTGCACCCGTGCTTTCCGACGAAATGATTCAAGGAGATTATGAGTACGAAACCGGAAATCAAATCTTTGGTGTTTTTGAGGCAAAAGGACTTTCGCATAAAGAAATGGAAATGGTGCTTCTCCAAAATCACGGGCCGTTTACATGGGGCAAAAATGCTGAGAAATCTGTGTATAATGCAGCGGTGTTAGAAGAAATAGCTCGCATGGCCTATTTGACTTTGCAAATAAATCCAGAAACTCCTCGCATCAAAGATACTTTGCGTATGAAACATTTTGAACGCAAACACGGCAAAAATGCCTATTACGGGCAAGGATGCTAATTACACCTATTGGCTATTATGCTGATATTCAGGAAATTGTATTTATGTTGATATTTATTTTCACTCAATCACTCATTACCCATGACCCTTGGCCTCGAAACCCTTGACTATGTTATTTTCCTCGTTTATTTTGTAATTGTGTCCAGTTATGGTTACTGGGTCTATAAGCACAAAGGCAAGCAAACCGCCGACTCTAAAGACTTTTTCTTGGCCGAAGGCTCACTTACTTGGTGGGCTATTGGTGCTTCTATCATTGCCTCCAACATCTCTGCCGAGCAGTTTATCGGCATGAGTGGTCAGGCCTTCCAGTTAGGCATTGCTATATCGGTGTATGAATTGCTGGGAGGTGTATCTCTCATTATTGTGGCGGTATATTTTTTGCCGATGTACCTCAACAACAAGATTTACACCATGCCGCAGTTCCTCTCTAAACGCTATAATGAGCGTTTGGCAACAATTATGGCTGTGTTCTGGTTGTTTTTGTACATTTTCGTTAATCTCACTTCCATCATTTATTTAGGAGCGTTGAGTTTGGAGAAAATGACAGGTTTTGGGTTTATGACCTGTGCTATTTTCCTGACCACATTTGCCGTCATCATCACCCTCGGTGGCATGAAAGTAATCGGCTATACCGATGTAATTCAGGTTGTTTGTTTGATCTTTGGAGGTCTGGCAACTACCTATTTGGCCCTTGATTTACTCTCGGATAAAGTGGGTACGGGCTCAGGCGTATTAGAAGGATTGAGTTTGATTCGTGAAAAAGCAGATAGCCATTTACACATGATTTTTTCGCCAAATCAATACCAAGTTCATGATGGACGAGGTGGGTTTATTGATGCATACAACCAGTTGCCGGGTATTATGATGTTTATCATTGGTGGGCAGTGGGTCAATAACCTCAACTATTTTGGTTGCAACCAATACATGACCCAACGAGCATTGGGTGCCGACATCAACACGGCCCGTAGTGGCGTGCTGTTTGCGGCATTCTTGAAAATGATGATGCCTTTCATTGTGGTATTGCCCGGCTTGGCTGCTTATGTATTATTTCAAGAAAACGCCGATACATCCATTGTCAACGGCATTACTCAAAACGGCATCGTGAAGCCCGACAACGCCTATCCCGTGTTGCTCAACTTGCTACCTGTGGGCTTAAAAGGCTTGGCATTTGCAGCCTTAACGGCAGCAATTGTGGCGAGTTTGGCAGGAAAAGCCAACAGTATCTCCACAATTTATATGCTCGACATCCACAAGAAGTTTTTCAACAAAAACCTCACCGAAAAACAAACCGTTTGGACAGGCCGCTTAGCCATTATCATTGCCTTCATTATTGCCCTAATGGTGAGTCCATTATTGGCCAATTTTGGACAGGCGTTTGAGTACATTCAGGTTTATACAGGGTATATTTCGCCGGGTATTTTGAGTATTTTCTTGTTAGGATTCTTCTGGAAAAAGGCCACTGCCAACGGTGCGCTGACTGCTGCCGTGCTAAGTATAGCATTATCTGCTGTGATTGAGAATATGTACCCTACCTTTCCATTTCTCAACCGTATGGGTGTAGTGTTCTGGATTTGTTGTGCCGTGCATATCGCTATTAGTTTGGCACAATCGAAGGGTAAAGACCAATCCAATGCCTTTGAAGTACGCCCCGAGTGGTTTAGGGTTACCCCTTCATTTCGGTATGGTACCATTGCCGTAATTGCCACGTTTAGCTTGATTTATTGGATTTTTTGGTAGGATTATCACAACGGATACAGAGGAGGAGCTACTCAATAGTGGCTCCTCTTTTTTATTGTCGTATTCGCAAATAGCCAAGCCTCAAATAATCTACTTGTGTGATAAATGTCACTGTATTTCTCAGCGATTACTTTGACCTTTGTAACGTAATAAAAAACATTCACTCTAAAACCTCAAACAAATGAAGCCAAATATGGGAAATGTGGACAAGGCCATTAGGATTCTTGTTGCAGTTATAATTGGTGCGCTTTACTTTACTGAACAACTTTCTGGTACTACGGCCATTATTCTATTGATTCTTGCGGGTGTTTTTATACTTACCAGTTTTATGAGTTTCTGCCCCTTGTATTTACCGTTTGGCATTTCGACCAGAAAAAATAAACAATAGTAGCCCAATACCAAACGCTCGAATGGTATTGAGGAGTACTCAAATGGCAGCAAAATGAACACAGAAAAAATCATAATAGCCAACTTGAAATGCTCGGGTTGTGCTACTACTATCAAAACCGAATTGCAAAAAATAGCTGGTGTAAAAAGCGTAGCCGTTGATGTTGAAAACGACACGATTAACCTATCACACGAAAATGTGAGTAGAGATATTATCACTAACAAATTACTTGCGCTCGGTTATCCAGAAGCCACTGAAAAAAATGGCTTGCTTTTGCAATTGAAAAGCTATACCAGCTGTATGATAGGTAGAATTCATAATCTTTCAACTGAATCATGACTCTCCAAAAAATAATCCAAGACAATCAAGGTACTATTGTGGATGTACGAACACCCGCAGAGTTTATGGGCGGCCACGTAGCTGGCTCCATAAATATTCCTTTACAAGAAATTGTAGAACGCTTAGACGAACTCAAGAAACTTAAAACCCCACTGGTATTATGCTGTGCATCGGGCAATCGAAGTGGGCAGGCGCATCGCTATCTTGCACAAGCAGGCATTGACTGCTACAATGGTGGTTCGTGGTTTGATGTAAATTATTTTCAATCTCAAACAGTTTAGAAAAATGTTACAAACTCTAAAAAATCTATTAGGCTTAGGCCCAAAAGTTGATTATTCAGAATTATTAAAACAAGGGGCTATCATTGTGGATGTTCGGAGCAATCGTGAGTATGCTGGAGGGCATATCAAAGGCTCTATCAATATTCCGGTGGAGGTTTTGAGCAAAAATTTGGCCAAACTCAAAGAAAAAAACAAAGCCATTATTACCTGCTGTGCATCAGGTATGCGAAGTGCTTCGGCAAAAAGTATTTTAGAATCAAATGGATATACTCAGGTTTATAATGGTGGCGGATGGAGTAGCCTACAATCTAAAATAAAGTAATTGGTCATGAAAAAACACATCGCTCTTGGCTTTGTGCTACTTGCTTTTTTGCTCAATAGCTGCACAAGTGGCCTAACACAGGCCAGTCTTTCGGCCACAGACTTTGCACAAAAGATCAAAACACTTCCCAATGCACCAATAGTTGATGTACGAACAGCCGAGGAGTATGCAAAAGGGCATTTGTTAAACGCCAAAAATATTGACTGGAATAAAAACAACTTTGATGAAGAAGTTGCTTTGTTTGATAAATCAAAGCCTGTTTTGGTTTATTGTTTAAGTGGTGGTAGAAGTGCCTCTGCAGTTAAACAGCTAAATTCATTAGGCTTTAAGCAGGTATATGAGCTTAATGGAGGCATTATGAAATGGAGAGGGGCCAACCTTCCTGAAACCACGGAGGTGACAGCTATTTCGATAGGCATGACCAAGCTACAATTTGACCAATTGCTCAACACTGATAAATTGGTACTTATTGATTTTTATGCCGATTGGTGTGGGCCATGCAAAAAAATGAAGCCATATTTAGACGAAATATCAAGAGATATGGCAAACAAAGTGACTGTAATCCGCATCAATGCCGACGATAACCAAGCCATAACCAAAGAGCTGAAAATAGATGCTTTGCCCGTTTTGCAACTCTACCAAGACAAAACACTCGTATGGACTAATACGGGCTTTATTGAAAAAGCAGCAGTTATAAAACAAATCAACAAACCGCATGACTTATAACAAAAAACCTCGCAGACTTAGTGATTGCGAGGTTTTTTGTTGATATAAAACGTTTACCCTATTTCTTCGACCACTCGGCAATAGACTTTTCGTTCATCCGCACGTAGTCCATGTTTTTGGCTTCTGTTGCCAGTTTCTTCGACTTTTCAGCCGTCTGAATAGCCGCTGAGGCGTTGCCCATCTTGGCTTCAATCAACGATTTTTGGCGCAATACCCAAAACCGTTCGCCGTTCATGGCAATTGATTTATTGATCCACTCATAGGCTTGCTTGATGTCTTTACCATGCTCTAAATAATATACCGCCGAAGCAA
>JBGAVQ010000322.1:0-6090 GCA_044228045.1 Spirosomataceae bacterium | reverse complement strand
AAAATAAAATATTACTCCTCTTTGTAGCAGTCTTGAGTATGATTGCTACATCTTGTGAAAAAACATATTTGGACACAGCTCCAACGGCCAGTGTAGATGCCGCCTCGGCGTATGCCACCACCAAAAACGCAGCCGCAGCCATCAATGGTATTTATCGTTCTTTTGTGGTTCGTTATCAAGGTTCGCAAGGTCATTCTGGACACCCAGCGATTATGATTATTTTGGATCACATGGGTGAAGATGTAATTATTGGTACTTCAGCAGCAAGTTGGCATGTTAATGAAACCAAATGGATAGCGCACAGAACAGATGTAAATGTCATGACAATGGTTCCGTATGAATTGTATTACAGAATTATTGTTAATGCTAATTTGGCTATTGCAAACATTGATAATGCAGTAGGCTTACAAGCTGAGAGAGACCAAATAAAAGGTGAAGCATTAGCCTTGCGTGGTTGGGCTTACTTCAATTTGGTACAGCTCTATGGCAAACGCTATGATGCTGCCGCCAAGCCCAATGCCCAATTAGGTGTACCCCTATTGTTGACACCGAGCATCGAAGGTCAGCCCCGAAATACTGTTGAAGAGGTTTATGCTCAAATCAACAAAGACCTTCTGCAAGCCGCAACCTTGCTTAAAACAACCAGGGTGAACAAGTCGCATATCAACTTAGAAGTAACCAAAGGATTTTTGGCCAGGGTAGCTCTTGCGCAGCAAAACTGGACAGATGCCGCTAAATATGCCGAAGAAGCCAGAAAAGGCTTTTTGCCCATGACAGAAGCCCAATACCAAGATGGCTTTGCTGATATTACCAACCCAGAATGGATGTGGGGTTTTGACCACCTCGAAGACCAATCTGAGTTCTTTGGTGGGTATCATTCTTACATTTCTTGCAATTTCAATTCAACGGTTATCAGAACCTACCCCAAGGTTATCAATAACCTGCTTTATGATAAAATTCCTACCACGGATGTAAGGGCTAAAATGTGGGTAAAAGCACCTACTGCTACAAACTCAGTAGTACCTCCGGGTGGCGTAAGAGTGCCTTATTTAAATCAGAAATTTAGACTCCCAGGCACGCCTTCTACCAGTGTTATGGGTGATGTGCCTTACATGAGAGGTGCCGAGATGTACTTGATTGAAGCAGAAGCAAAAGCTCGTTTGGGGCAAGATGCTAATGCTGCAAAGGTGTTGTTTGACTTGATAAGCAAAAGAGACCCTGCCTACAAACTTTCGACCAGCACAGGAGCGAAATTGTTAGACGAAATTTCCTTCAACAGAAGAGTTGAGCTTTGGGGCGAAGGTTTCAGATTCACTGATTTGAAGCGACTCAACCAGCCTTTGAACAGAAATGGCACTAATCAAATTGCCTCAATAGCTTTAGTGTACGATGTACCTGCTGGCGATAAACAATGGGAGTTTTTGATTCCAAGAGCCGAGATGAATGCTAATAAAGCAATGGTGCAGAATCCGCTTTAATGAGCAATAAATGGTCATTCGATATTGGTGTACTGATTTGTGTAATTACGATTATCAATGTGCTAATGACTAACAACAAGTAACTTACGTATTAGTAAAAACAAAAGAAGCGGTGAGTAATCACCGCTTCTTTTGTTTTTCAACTCGGCTACCCTAATGTGCTACCACAATGAAGATTGCCATAGGGATTGTAAGAGTCAGCATCATCTTCTCGCTCCGTTTGATTCCATAGTTGTTAAGTTCAGGCGTATGTTGCTGATAAACATATTTGTCTTCAAGTTGGCGACTCTTTGAGTTGTATGATAGAATTTTTACAAGAATTTGTACCTTAGAAAACCTCCCCAGCAGCAGTCGTGTAAAAGTGAGAAAACCAGCTTCTTAGAGGGTATTTTAATGTTGGTGGCTGGGCATGATCCTTACTACTCAGCAAAAAAATTAAATTCCTGTTATGGATTTTTTCATTCGCCTGCATCCAAAGAGAAAAACATCAAAAACAAACAACATGAACACTAACATCTCAAAGCCATGGATGCTTACTTTTTTCGGAATGATGTTGCTATCAGCAACGCTATTGGTGAACGCACAGGAACGCCTGGTGTCGGGCCACGTGACCGATGCGACCAACAATCAGCCCTTGTCGGGGGTATCGGTACAAATAAAGGGTGGCAAGACCAGCACAGTAACCGACTTGACGGGCAAGTATCAAATAAAAGTAACTGGCTACCAAACACTCGTGTTTAGCTTTGTGGGTTACCAAACCCAGACCATCAAAACCTTTGCCCGCACTACCCTTGACGTGCAAATGACACAAGGAGCTGACAAGTTGGAAGAAGTAGTGGTGGCCTCGAAACCCAAACGAGCAGGAGAAAAAAAAGAAAGCTACTCGCAACCTGCTGTTATGTATGAAAAATCGCAAGCTGTTATGATGCCTGCTCCCACAGGTGCAGGTAGGGTAGCGTATGACGCCAAGCCTTTTGAAACCGAAGATTACACAGCTGTCAAGGAAAATGGCTTTCAAGAAGTTCGTAACCAGCCTCTTACTACTTTTTCGATAGATGTGGACAGAGCTGCGTACAGCAATGTACGTCGTTTCTTGAACAACGGCAACTTGCCTCCAAAAGATGCCGTGCGTATCGAAGAAATGATTAACTACTTTGACTACAAGTATCCACAACCCACTGGCAAAGACCCTGTGGCCATTGTAACCGAACTGTCTGATTCGCCTTGGAACAAAGGGCTAAAACTCCTGCACGTTGGCCTGCAAGCCAAGACCGTTGCAACAGACAACCTGCCCGCTTCTAACTTGGTGTTTTTGATAGATGTATCAGGCTCTATGTCAGATGCTAACAAGTTGCCTTTGCTCAAATCGGGCTTCAAACTATTGGTAGATCAACTTCGCCCGCAAGATCGTGTAGCCATTGTAGTATATGCTGGTGCGGCAGGCTTGGTATTGCCTTCAACAGCTGGCAACGAAAAGTCAAAAATAAAGGATGCGCTTGATAAATTAGAGGCTGGCGGCTCAACCGCAGGTGGTGCAGGCATTAAATTAGCTTACAACGTGGCCATGGAAAACTTCCGTAAAAACGGCAACAATCGAGTGATTTTGGCCACAGACGGAGACTTCAACGTAGGAGCTTCGAGCGATGCCGAGTTGCAACGGCTCATCGAAGAAAAACGAGAAAGTGGGGTTTTTCTGAGTGTATTGGGCTGTGGAATGGGCAATTACAAAGACAACAAAATGGAAACCATTGCCGACAAAGGCAATGGCAATTATGCCTACATTGATAACCTGTTAGAAGCCGAAAAAGTGTTTGTTAAAGAATTTGGCGGTACACTTTTTACGGTAGCCAAAGACGTAAAGATTCAGATTGAGTTCAATCCAAAGCACGTAAAAGCCTATCGTTTAATAGGTTACGAAAATCGTATGCTCAAAAACGAAGAATTTAACGACGATAAAAAAGATGCTGGCGAGATGGGGTCGGGGCATACAGTAACGGCTTTGTACGAAATTGTGCCAACTGGTGTTGAAAGCCAATACCTCAGCAAAGTAGATCCGCTCAAATACCAAAAAGTAGAGGAAACTCACGCCACGAAGTCGGGTGAGATGCTCACCATCAAAGTGCGCTACAAACTGCCCGACGGCGACAAGAGTATGCTGATAGAAAAACCAGTAATGGACACCCACACGCCCGTAACCAACACCTCCGACAACTTCCGTTTTTCGGCAGCTGTGGCTGGGTTTGGTTTGCTGCTTCGTAGTTCTGAGTTTAAAGGAACGGCCACATACGACCAAGTGATAACCCTTGCCAAAAACGCCCTCAGTGGCGATTCAGAAGGTTATCGTGCCGAATTCGTGAAATTAGTAAAAACGGCTAAGTTATTGGCAAGTGCTGAAACCAAAGATGGAGGAGAAGAGACCAAATAATGTTTTATAAAGAAAAACCCACAAGGTTTTCAAAGCCTTGTGGGTTTGGTTTGTGTTAATCTTTTACTTCCTCATAATCAACGTATTCGCCACCTTTGAGGTGGTCTTTTTTAGGAGGGGCATACTCTACTTTAATATCGCCTTCTTTGCGATTGGTCTGTTTTGGGGGATGGCCATAAAACTGGTTTTGTGCCTTACGGTATTGGTCTTGAATAAACAAGCGAAATAAGTACCGCACCAAAATCGGGAACAAGAAAAAAACAAACAGAATAATCAACAGAAATTTCGTCATGATCGTAATGGTTTGAAAAAGACCAGCTTTTGCCTCTATTCTGCTGTCTTTTTCACAAAGTTACAGAAATAACGCACCCGTGTTTCTATTTGTTGCAAAAAACGCAACAAGCGTGAGAAGTGGTTAAATGAATACAAAAGCGGCGCAAAAACACGTGTTGCCGAGAGTCATTAGGCGAATAGCCCGAAATTGCGGTATTTTGTGGGATGAAAGAAAACCTACGCTTAGGCATTTTGTATATGCTCATTGCATCACTCTCTTTTGCTTCGATGGGAGCCGTTACTCGTGTGTTGAGCCATCGTATAAACCCCATCGAACTGGTGTTTTTTCGAAATATTCTGGGGGTAATGGTTGTGGGTAGCACCCTGTTCACGAAGCCACTACAACAAACAGGCGGCAAACCCTTTCTCCTGATTTTTAGAGGAATCATCGGCACCATTGCGCTGTATGCTTTTTTCTACGGCATCACCCACATTGGCCTCCCCGAAGCCATCACTTATCAGCAAACCTATCCTATTTTTTTGGCCCTGTTTTCTTACTTTTTCTTGGCCGAAACCCTCAGTCAAAACCAATGGATTGCCATTTTTGTAGGCTTTTTGGGCATTTGCTTCATTTTTATTCCGCAAATGAGTGGTGATTTACTATCTCTCAAAAATCATACCCTGGGCGTTAGCAATTCGTTATTAACGGCCCTCGCCTATTTGAGTATCAGGGGATTAAGCCAATCTTACGACACCCGTTCTATCGTGCTTTCCTTCATGCTTTCTGGACTTATTCTACCCATTTTTTCATTGATTATAGGCGAGTATTACCAAAATCCCGCCCTTGATTTTGTGATTGCTCGCTTTACGCTTCCGCATGGAATCGAATGGTTGTGGATTATACTGCTGGGTCTTTTCGCTGTCATTGGGCAGGTTTTTATGACAAAATCCTTTGTTTATGGCAAAGCCGGCCCTATCGCCGTGGCGGGTTATAGCAACATTCTTTTTGCAATTGGCTTCGGCGTACTATTGGGCGATACCCTACCCAACCACTGGGGATTTTTGGGGATTGGTTTGGTACTTTTGAGTGGTTTGTTGATTTCGAGGAACGTAGCCGTATGAAAGGTGGCAAAACAGAAGTATAAAACGTAGTGATCGCAATTCTATGAGCAACGATGGAGCAACTACCAAGGGACTAAGGTTGGTAAAATACAAACGTTAATTCTGTAACCTAATCGAATTGCCTATCTGCTGAAATGAGCGGAATACCCAAGAAAATAGCCGTAGCCGCAACAATAGCATCAGGAAGTTTTAACGAATATTGACGACGTAAATCTATCGTAATATCTTTGATGCCTTTATTGATATCAACAACAGAACATTCGTCCAAAAATAGTTCTATCCAGCTTACTTCTTGTTGGGTGATACCCTTAAATCCTAACAATTCCAATTCATTTACAAATGAAACATAGGTTTCAATTCCTTGAAGAGTTGACCCTAAATTTTGATCACCTCTAAATAAATAAAGTGCTATATTTGTGTCTATCAGTACTTTAGTCCCATTCATTACGCATCCGTTTTTGAATTTCTAATGGATCTTCTTTCAAGTTTAGGACCCCAACATACTTTTTGGCATCTAATTTTTTAATCCCTTCTATGGGGGTGTTTTTAGGCAATACATCTTCCAAGTGTTGCCCTTTTTTGAGAATGATGGTCATGACTATGCTCTTGTTTTTTTACGAATATATAAAAAGGAGTAGGAAAATCCAAAATTTGGTAGAGCTAAAAATGTAATGCTGTCATTATCTTTGTAAAAAAAGGACAAAGATGAAATGTAGTCATTGCAATAGTGAAAATACAAAAAAGAATGGTCATACACACTATGGTAAGCAAAATTATCTATGCCATGGTTGC
>JBGAVQ010000321.1:0-6392 GCA_044228045.1 Spirosomataceae bacterium | reverse complement strand
GGGCTCAACCAGACCCTCAGCGACATGCAGCAGCAGCTCTACAACAAGATGTATCTGCAGCTTGGCTCCGGCTGGGCGTCCAGCAGCGCCGGCATCGAGATGCAGAAGAAGTTCGCCGAGGGCTCGGCCGCCGCCCAGGGCCAAGCGTACCGCGATGACCTCTCCCAGGCGCTGCAGCAGCTCCAGGGCACCCAGAGCAATTACCTGAACCAGCTCCGGGGTGAGCAGGGCACCATCAACAACGCTCAGGCTGCCTTGGCGAACCAGCAGGAGACCTACCTGCAGAACATCATGTCGCTGCTGGGCGCCTATGGGAACACCATCCAGGGCTCGACCGCGAGCGCTGCGAACTCGACCAGCTATCTCAACTCGCTTCTGGGCTACGGCCAGAACCTTGCCGGGACGATCCAGAACGTTGAGCAGACCCCGTACTCAGTAAGCCTGCAGAGCATTATCGATAGCCTGCAGAAAAGCGCCGCCGCCTACGGGTCGCAGTCGGTCGGCACGCAGAGTTCGGGCAGCCAGCTTGGCAGCATTCTCAGCTCGCTGGGCAGCCTCGTTGGCACGGCTGCTGGCGCCTACTTCGGCGGCCCTGCGGGCGCTGCGGCCGGTGGTCAGCTCGGCGGCCAGCTCGGTAGCGCTGCGGGCGGCGGCGTGCAAGTGAATGGCCTCACAATGCGAAATTCCCAGGGGTACAACCTCTATTCCGGGTGGTGATCTTCCCATGGTTCAGCTTCTTCAGGCACCGCAGCAGGACAACGGCATCAGCGGCGCACGGCCAAGAAGATATTAGGGGCAAATGGCTCGGGGTTAGGTAACTGTGCTAAAAGTTTTTTAAGATAGCTACCTTTGATGAGGCGGAAGGGGATGTTGGCATCGTTGATGAATGTCCCATACACAAAAAATATGGTATATTTCAAAATCCGTGTAATAATCAATCTTGCCCCTGCATCGTGACGAATTTGGCGATAGCCCATTACAAAATTAGATTCATTGCGCTTTTCCCACAGTTTGTTTACATCGTCGGTTACAAACTGATCGTCGCTATCCGTTTGAAAAACCCACTCCGAATTGAGTTCGGCGGCCTTTCGATAACCATTTACCACGGCATTTCCGTGTCCACCATTGGGTTGATGCACTACCAACAGGTTTTTAATCTTCGGCGCAATGCGGTCAAGGATTGCTTTGGTGCCATCTTTAGAGCCGTCGTTGATAACAATGAGTTTAGTTTCTTTGTCGGGGAAAGTATTGGTAAGGAAAGACGTCCACATATCTACAACCTGCTCAATACATTCTTCTTCATTATAAGCAGGCATCACAATCGAGAAATAAAGGCTCATTATTGAATTTGGGATTTGTGTGTTAGGGCGCATAACTACGCCACTTGAACGTAAAGTTTATTGAATTTTGCCCAAAACTACTCAAAAAAAGGTGTTTAGCCTACGTTTAAGTAAGAAGGATTTATTTTGTGGTTATCAAACACCTTGCCAATGTTATGGAGCGTACTTGTCTTTGAGGTTATTAATGGGCTTTTCGATTAAGTACCAAGATACTGACGCCACTATCGTAGTGAGTAAAAACAAAATCAAGACTTGTAGTTGGTGCATATTCTGGAAGCCCTCAATCGTACGGCCTAATTTGTTGAAAAGACGTACTACGGGATGATGGGCAGGGGAGTGATAATGGTTATAGACAAAATTGTGATAGACGTACAAACCATAACTGATTTTGCCCAAATAATTGCTGATGGGGTGTTCCAAGAACCATTTGAACCAGCCACGATAGCCAAGGATAGCCCCTCCAATCAGAAACATAAAGAAAATGGAGGCAAAAAAACGCTCCCAAATATTGATGTATAGGTTTTGGTCTTGGGTAATACCTGCTTTGGTCAATTGAGCAGAAAGCAGAAAAATAACCGCCAAAGCACCAAAACTTAACCCCAAATACAGGCGATTACTGAATAGTTTCTGAAAAAAAGGACGATGATACAACTGCGAATAGGCCATCAACGCACCAAAGCCAAAAGCGTCGAGGGCGGTGGGCATGGTCACGTAGGAAACGTACCAAGGTTGGTCGGTCATCAAAAAATAAGCGCGTAATAAAACACTGAATGCAATTAAAACTACAAAGAAAGAGACTATGTAGCGGCGCGGTATGAAGAAAATCAACAAGGGGAAGAAAATGTAAAATTGCTCCTCCACGGCCAGCGACCAAAAGTGGTCGGTTACACCCAGCCACGTTTTTTTAATGGAAATGTAAATATTGGAGGCGTACAAAATTTGCCACCACTCTTTGCCGCGCACCGAAGGATCACCCAAGAGCCACAATACAAGCAGAGAAAGATAGTAAATGGGAAAAATGCGGAGCGTTCGGCGAATGTAGAATTTTTTCAAATAATTGCCCAACCCGCCTTGTTTTTCGTAATTTTTGTCTTTGCTACTCAACAAAATGCGGGCAATAAGAAAACCACTCAAGACAAAAAATAAATTTACTCCTAATTTCCCAAATGGCAGTGTATGAGGCTCTGGCATCCAGTGGTCCCACAGTACCAAGGCTACGGCGATAAAACGTAGCCCATCCAGCTGAATGAGGTAGTTGTCTTGTTGTTTTACCAATTTGTTTGAATGTTTTGTTTTTCCATTTTTTCAAAAGTTACCACGCTGCATTCGGCATCCTCAAAATACAGTTTTCCTTGGCGGTCATAGTGAAGCCAACGAACGCGGTAAGTTCCTGCTTCTACTTCCTGGGCCGAAACGATGGCCGTAGAGCCTTTAATAAAATACCGATTGTAGTTGAAGACATTTCTGAATGAATGTTTTCGGGCTTGCCACGTAGGAAAAATGTACCGATTTTTGGAATTAGTCAGTACGATGTATAGGCCACCATCTCTTAAATCATACAAACGATAATTGGGCTGTGAAAGCTTGAGTGTATTATTGACAACTTGACAAGTCTTTCCGTTCATAATACTATCGTTTGGAATGACAACATCTTCCAAAAACAGCCGAGGGGATTGATAAACAGTGCTGGAAACAGGGCCTTCGTTGCGCCAATTGAAGCTACTGCTGATGTTGAACTTTCGTAGTTGAATGGTGTCGTATAAGTGATAATGCTGATTACAAGCGTACAGATACCCTGCCCCGACTACGAAAGTAATGGTCAATACTTCTCTAAAACGCGGGCTGACAAGGCGGGTTAAATAGGCTACATTAAAACTAATTAATAAGGCTGAGTAGAGTTTATACCGACTCGTTAGCATAATTTCAGTGCCTAATCCCGTACGAGAATAGGTGACGATAAAGGCCGTAGTCAAGGCAAAAAGTACGCCACCCAGATAGAAATAATCGAATGTGTCGAGTTCAAAATTACGTTTCCAGTAACTTCTGAGAATGTAGAGAAGAATACTTAAACTTACAAACAAAGTCAGTCGGCCAAACCAGATGGGCATTTGGTAAGGGAAGTTACCGAAAGGTAAACTTTCGACCAATGAACCACAAAATAATACATAACTGTGAAGCATCGCTCTGATGCCACTGGAAGCACTTAGGTCAGTCGGTGGGCTTTGATAGTCCCAAAAGTAAAGCGTGATACTGAAAATGCTAAATAAAATCCAGATTACTGCAACTTTCCAGCGTTTTTGAAGTAATAAGATAACAAATGCCAAAGGGAAAATCAGGAGTCCATTACCACTTGTAAAAATCCCCATAAAGGCCATTGGCAATGCCCACCACCAGTATTTATCAGCTCGACTAAGCCGCCAAAAAGTAAGCATAGCCCAGGCTACTACCCATATATTTTGAATGGCGGCCATGCCCCAAAAAGCGTTTTCCCAAAAAGCCATAGAAAACCAAAACGTAGCGATAGGTAAGGCATACCAAACTGCTCCCGCCAAGGGTTTGAAGAAGCGTGTCAGTAGCCACCATATTAAAAGCAAAGCCAGATTTCCAACAAACATTAAATGTTCGTAGTTGATACGACCAAAGATTTTGTAGTCAATGATGGCGATTAGGCGGGTGAGGGCAATACGGTGTTCGTTGTGTTGACGATAGATTTCGTAAACTTTCCCCCAAAAACTATCAGCTTTTTCAAAATTGAAAACGGTAGCTTTGAGCGCGTGATCATCCCATTTAGGAATATTGATAGCATAGCGATTCCACAACTGATAATACACAAAAATCAGCGCAAAAGTGACGATTAAGGAAGCTACTGCTCGTTTGTTCATCTGCACAATCAGTGGATGAGAGAATGAGAGAATGAATGAAGGGAGTTTGCTATATTTTTCACATCCAACCCAGACTGCGCCTGATGGTAACTTTGACTACCATAACGGCCATTAGGATAGCCCTGAGCAGTTAGAGACTTAAAGTTTTTGGGATGAATGTTTGCTTCGAGCAGTTTTACGGAGAGTTGTTGGGCCAGTCCTCCAATGCCGACGTGTTCTTCCACTACCAAGATATTTTCTACTTTTCGCAATCGCTCGGCTGTTTCGTTAGTCAGCTCAAGAGGAAGGGTAAGCGCCGTATAAACTTCACACTCGTTTTGTAAACCCGCTTCTGTCAAGGCTTTTTGCACATTAGCTACGATTGGCCCCAAGGCCACAATGGCTGTTTGTGCGTTTATTGTATGAGTGATTTTTTTCAAAGAACCAGACAATTCAGCTCCTTCTGGGGTAAGGTTGCCCACGCCGAGCCGTAAATAGGCAGGGCGTTTTTCGTGGAGAATCTGCGTTAAAACGGGTTCTACTTCGTCGCTAAAGGCGGGTATCCATGTTTTTACGTTTTGCAGACTGCTCAAACACGCCAAATCTTCGATGGCATGGTGCGTGCTACCCATGATGCCATAGCCGTAGCCACCGCCGTTGCCTACCAAAAAAACAGGTAAATTATGTAAGCAAGCGTCGTTGCGAAATTGTTCCAAACAGCGATAGACTACAAACGGAGCAATGCTATAACAAAATACTTTGTATCCTTTGTAAGCCATACCTGCCGCTACTCCAACCATGTTTTGCTCGGCCACCCCCGCATTGATAAAACGTTTACCCATTTTTTCTTGCAGATTCTCAAGGGCATTATAGCCCAAATCGCCCGTGATAAACACGACCGATTCATCGGCAAGGGCTAATTTTTCAATAGCAGCTGAAAATTCTTTACGCATAATCCTTTATATATCCTTTTGAGTAACCTCGGTCAATGAAGGAGTCGTAATAAGTTGATGAAACATTTACAAATTAAGCGAAATTCAAAGGGCTACCCAAATCTGTCGTTTTTAGTGGGTAATATTGCTCTCTTGAGTGGCATCGAAAGTGAAGGGCTGCCATTTGATTTCTAAGGTGTTTTTTTCGGTGATAGCAATTCCTAACTGATATTTTCCCTCAGGGAAATGTTTGTAGCTAAAAGAACTGTGAAACAGGGGATAATAGTAATTTTCTCCGAGTAAAAGATACCTGATACTACGACGGTTATATGAGGTATTAGTAAGATAAAGCTTTGATTGATTGAGATTCTTGAAAGCAAGATAGTAATCTTTCCCTGATGCAAAAGGAGTTAGTTGGCTTGAAGACGCTTCGACAGATAGGTGTTGCTGCGCGGGTAAATGTTCAATTTTTAAGGTTGGTATTACTTCATTTTTCATCCTTGTATGTGTAAAAGGAGATTGGCTGAGACGATATTGGAGTTGCTTTTGAGCAGTATCCATTACCATTTTGGAAGCTTCTTCCCAATAAGACGTATCTCGGTAAATAAACCATTGATGATTGTTTGTCCAGTTGAATTGCCCCGCAATATAAGTACGCTTATATTCTGAAAATACAGCATAAAAGTGGAAATAAGACAGTATCCAGAATCCTACCAATCCACCCAAAAATAGCTTATAGGAGAAGCGATATTGTTTTAAAAAAGGCAATAGTGATAAATATCCCAAAATTAGTAAGACGACCGAGTTGATGCGATAACGGTTGATGTGTAATAGCAATTCGTCTTTATTGACTCTCGAAAGGCTGAGAAGTAATCCCGTCAAAATAAAAAAAGTAAATCCTCCCAATAAAAACTCAGACATAGAGGAATGAGAATGGCGTATGGAACTAAAAAGTGATTTGAATGAATGATAGAATACATAACAAGCTATAATCAAAACAACTCCGCCTCCAATCAAAGACTCTAAGTCGGTGATAGTTAAAAATTTAGGCCATGAGTCATCCCAATTGAGGGCGGAACCAATAAAGACTAAAAAATTAGCGAAGACATAGAAAGGGTGTTCAGTAATATTCTTAAAAGGATTATTTCTACTTTGTATTTGGGTATAATCGTAAAAATAGATAGTGGTTATGAAAACCGATACTCCAACCCAAAATAAGCACTCTTTCCAGCGTTTTTGTACTAATAACATGATCAACC
>JBGAVQ010000320.1:0-6122 GCA_044228045.1 Spirosomataceae bacterium | reverse complement strand
GTCGAAGGCAGCGGAGTCGAAGGCAACGGAGGGTGTAAAAGAGCAAGAAATAATACCAGCAACAGAATAAAAATCATACTTACTGTCCATTGCCTTCAATTTCACCCGCAGCCTGAGCGAAGTCGAAGGCAGTGGGTGTTTAATTGAGCATAGTCGAAATGAAGCCAATTTCAAAAATCGGTGGTTGAACGTTTACATTGAGCGCAGTCGAAATGAAGCCGAAACCACAAGTATTATTTAACCCAAACCAACATGAAAAAACTAAGCCTTTTCCTACTTCTCACAGTCACCTACCAGTTCAGTTTTTCTCAACAAAAAACCATCATCAACGTTGATTTTAACAAAAATATTGGCGAAATGTACCCTTTCTGGGCATTTTTTGGTGCAGATGAACCCAATTATGCGTACATGAAAGATGGCAAAAAACTGCTGTCAGAATTAGGAGCGATGAGTCCTGTACCTGTTTATTTTCGTGCCCACAATTTACTCACTTCGGGACACGACACGCTTACTTTGAAGTGGGGTTCTACTAATGTTTACACCGAAGATGCCAATGGGAAACCAGTTTATGACTGGACAATTGTGGATAAAATTTTTGATTCCTATCTGCAACGTGGTGTAAAACCCTTGGCTCAGTTTGGTTTTATGCCCGAAGCCCTTTCGCCCAAACCCCAACCTTATGAGCATCATTGGAAACCCGGCGAACCCGGTGACAAAATTTACACTGGCTGGACCTACCCACCCAAAGACTATAAAAAATGGGCCGCCTTAGTGCACGAATGGGTGAAGCATTGCGTAGCACGCTATGGAAAAGCTGAGGTAGAAAGCTGGTATTGGGAGCTTTGGAACGAGCCTAACATCAAGTATTGGAGTGGTACAGTGCAAGAATTTTGCAAACTATACGACTACACCGTTGATGCCGCCCGTAGGGCCTTACCTACCATCAGAATAGGCGGCCCCGATGCCACCGGGCCAAGTTGGGATAAGGCCGCCGCTTTTTTAACAACTTTCTTGAAACACTGTGTTTCGGACACCAATTATGTGACGGGCAAAATTGGAACACCTCTCGATTTTGTCGCTTTTCATGCCAAAGGCGCACCAAAAATTGTAAACGGCCATGTGCAAATGAACATGGGAACACAATTGCGAGACATTGCCGCAGGGTTCAAGATTGTTAGGTCTTTTCCGACACTCAAAAACCTGCCTATCATCATTGGTGAGTCCGACCCCGAAGGTTGTGCGGCTTGTGGCATGAAAACAAATCCACAAAATGCCTACCGAAATGGCACCATGTATTCAAGCTACACCGCTGCTTCTTTTGCTCGAAAATACGCCCTTGCCGACCATTACAAGGCCAATTTGCTCGGTGCAGTGAGTTGGTCGTTTGAGTTTGAAAACCAGCCGTATTTCTATGGATTCCGTGATTTGGCAACCAATGGTATTGATAAACCTGTGCTGAATGTGTTCAGAATGTTTGGCATGATGTCGGGCAAGCGAGTGGAGGTAAAAGGGAATCAAAACTATACGTTTGAGATGGTGCGAGATTCGAGTGTGCGGGGGTAGCCGTTATGCTCTGGCATTACCACGACGACGACGTGCAAGCCGCCGATGCCCAAATTGAAGTAAATTTGAAAGGTTTTCCGTCAAAAACAGTCAATTTTCATCATTATCGCATTGACAACGAGAACAGTAATTCTTACGAAATTTGGAAGAAAATGGGTTCACCCGAAAACCCAACCAACGAACAAATAGCCATTTTAGAAAAAGCAGGACAACTCACCTTATTGACCTCGCCAAGCTATGTAAAAACCACAAACGGTGAATTGAAAATGACAATTTTGCTACCTCGCCAAGGCGTATCACTGTTGAAGTTTGATTGGTAAAATTAAATGCCTTGAAAAATGGAAGATTTATTAGTTGACAAACACTATTTAGTCGAAAAATTTGAAGGCAAAGGCGGCTGGACTTTTGTGGTAATTCCTGAGATTCCACAAGATAGAAAGGCAAAGTTTGGGTGGGTAAAAGTACGGGGATTTATTGATGATTTTGAGCTAAAAAGCTATCGCCTCATGCCCATGGGCAACGGAAGTTTGTTCTTGCCGATTAGGGCAGAAATCAGGAAGAAAATCAACAAAAAAGCAGGCGATTGGGTAAAAGTAGTGTTGTATGCCGACGATTCGCTGTTAGCCATTCCAGAAGAATTGCTCCTTTGCTTACAAGATGAGCCAAAAGCCCATCAAAACTTTCTGAATTTGACAGAAAGCGAGCAAAAATATTACATTGATTGGATTTACTCAGCCAAGAAAGACGAAACCAAGATTGAGCGAATGGCAAAGACCATCAACCGGATTTTGAAAGGGTTGAGATTTTATGATAAGATGTAGGCTTCACAAACCCAAGCCAATCCCCTCTACAAAAAACCGAA
The DNA here is from genome assembly GCA_044228045.1 of Spirosomataceae bacterium. Taxonomy (GTDB): domain Bacteria; phylum Bacteroidota; class Bacteroidia; order Cytophagales; family Spirosomataceae; genus JAXLVB01. The sequence goes on along the minus strand of JBGAVQ010000320.1, from coordinate 3,697 downwards.
AGCGGATACCACGGTAGAAATAGTAGGTACTCAGCAGAATGATTGCCAACCAAAAGGTTCTGGAAAGTGCTTTTTGGGTCATTTTCGTACCATCATAGCTATTTATGTACTTTCTTTTGCCAAACCGACGGAATCCAAATCATCCAAATTTCTGCAACAATTAAAGGCATTAGTGAGAAAAACCATTCATTTACAACACGTCTCACCGCTTTATCCTCAATGACTCCCAAGAAAAACTCCAAAGGCAATACTTGATTGAGCCGAACGGCCACAAATGCCAAAGCGCAAATGTAACTCCTCACCATAAACTGCTGATGCGCTTTGATATTCTTGTTTTTGATGGCCACCCACGCCCCAGCAGTTGTAAAAATAAGCAAGACCGAAAGTGGTAAAAGTGAGTACCGACAACCAACACAGTCATATATTAGTGACAACCGCAACGCCGAAAAGCCAGCTACTAAACAGTCAATAACATAAACCTTTCCAGCCAAACGGTGATAATTAAGATATCGAAGACGAATGGTTTTCCAGAACTGTATGGGTCCTAAAAACAAGGCACACGTACCACCAAAGATATGCACAACAAACCAAAATTGATTATTGAATAAGGTGTTTCCGAAACGCTCATTGCGGTAGCCGAATACGTAAGCTACTGCGTTGTCGTAGTAAAACCAACAGGAAAGGCCAATTAGAATCACCCAAAAAAGTGCCACGAGGATTTTTTTGTAGATAATCATAGAAACAAGGTCATTCAGTATTGCAGATGAAATACAAAACGCATTGAATTGATGATCAATATGCTATTTGCTTTATTTTCGTTTAATAAAAACCCCTGGTAATGAGCCAGTTGCTTGTTGTGACTGATAAACCAATTCGCCATTTACCCATACTTTTTCAATGCCTGTCGAAAGGGCTTTTCCATTCTGAATATTGGCATTGTCAATCACCGTAGCGGGATTAAATAGCACCAAATCAGCAAAATAGCCATTCTGAATAATACCTCGGTCGGTAATGCCCAAGTGTTCGGCGGTGAGTCCTGTCATTTTATAAATAGCGGTTTCCAAAGACATTATTTTCTGTTCTCGTACATACCGCCCCAGTACTCGGGTGAATGCCCCATGTCCTCGTGGATGCCCACCCGACGAACCATCTGAACAAATATTAGTTTGTGGCCAAGCCAAAAAGTTGGCCACGTCAGCTTCTGCCATTGACTTGCCCATAATGGCCTCAATACCCCCATTATAATCTGGGTTTTTCTGCTCAAAATCAGCGGCTTGGGCTATGAGGTTCATGAGGGTTTGCGAAGGCTTTTCATTCCGAAGCGTTGCCACTTCCGAAACGGTTTTGCCTGCATACGAAGGACTTGGGGCATACCGAACTAATACGGACTGCTGTGGGTCAAACAATTGATTTACAGCAAATTCGGCACTTTTGGGATTGGTATAGTCCCGGTTGGGAAACAAGACCCGCAAGGTTGAATTCCAGTAGTCATAAGGATAACAGTCGGCAGTGAGGTTAATGCCCTCGGCACGGGCTTTTTGAAGCCGGGCCAGTAGTTGGGGCGACGTACCCCATTGGTCTCGTTTGGCGATTTTTATGTGCGAAACCTGCACGGGAAGTTTAGCTTCTCGGCCAATCTCTATGATTTCGTCAATGGCTTCATCCAAATTAATATCTTCTGAACGAATGTGACTCATGTACCTACCACCTGCCGCACTCGTTATTTTGGCGAGTTCGATTACTTCACTTCGGTTCGAAAAGAAGGCCGATTCGTACTCCAACCCTGTTGCTAAACCTAATGAGCCTTTGTCCAATTCGGCTTTTAAGTCAGTTTTCATTTGAGCCACTTCACTGGCTTTGGCGGTTCGGTAAAGGCTGTTTGCACCCATTGCCTTTGCTCGAAGCGTTGAGTGTCCCGTATAGGTAGCTACGTTAATGGCTACAGGATGTTTTTTCATCAGACTTTGCAGTGTATCAATCGGGTAACTACCGCCGTCTTGTCCAATAATAATGGTAGTAATGCCTTGATTGAGTGCAGGAATGGCCTCGGGATGGTCATCTAAACCACCGAAATGATGACTGTGGCTATCAATAAAGCCTGGTGCTAAGGTCAAGCCTTGGGCATTGGTAACTTTTTCGTTCAGAAAAGGCTGTAAATCACCCGTTTCCCAGATTCTATTATTTTTCAGCCGAACAGCTGTACGACGGGCTGGGTTGCCGGTTCCGTCTATCAAGTTCACATCGGCAATGAGTTGCACCTTGGGCAAGGTAGGCGTTTTGCCAGCTAAAATATCCTTAACCACCCTGCGGGCCGTAGCATCGCTTGAGTTGGTTAGCATAATCATGGTCTGTTTCTTTTCAATATCCCGAACAATTTCATTCAAAAAACCAACCCAGCCGCCCGTGTGTGAGAGTAGCTTGCCGTTGTTTTCGATGAACCAGCCAAAGCCATAATTGTAGGTAGTTCCGTCGTTGAGTTTAACAGGCGTAAAGGCTTCCTGCAAACTGCTGGTACTGACCAACTTGGTGGTATAGAGTGCCTGATCCCATTTTAATAAATCTTCCACAGACGAATACACGTTACCGTCACCCACTACGCCGTCGAGTCGAATCAAATCGTTCAGGACGTTTCTCCCATTCTTTCGTTGAAAACCATACACCCGATTCTGCGGAAAACTTGGCATAGTAAGGGTATAAATGTAGGTATCGTTTAAGCCCAAAGGCTTGGTAATCTGTTCTTTAAAAAAGTTGGCAATGGCCATACCTGAGGTTTTCTCAATCACCGAAGCCAACAGCAAATAACCTGTATTGCAATATTCCCATTTAGCTCCTGGTACAAACTGTAGTTTTGGTTTGTGGTCTATGAGGAGTTGCAACATTTTGTCATTGGTGAGCGTATCCAAGGTATTGTTGTATTGCAGTGCCAAGTCAAAATATTCAGGTAATCCCGAAGTATGGGTCAGCAAGTGGCGAATTGTAATGTTATCATAGGGAAAATCGGGTAGGTATTGTTGTACTTTGTCGTCGTAGCGAAGTTTACCTTTCTCTTGCAACATCATCACCATCATGGTCATAAATTGCTTAGAAATTGAGGCCAAATTGAAAGCAGAGGTAGTTTTGAGGGCTTCGTTGGTTTGAATATTGGCCAACCCAAAGGCTTTTTTATAGATGGTTTTGCCCTTTTCAGCTATCAAAACAGTTCCGTTAAACATGGCCTGTTGGTGTAGAACCGTCAGAGCAGAGTCTAATGTTTTGAGTTGGACAGGTGTGGTTTGTGCTTGAGAAGAACCAACAGAAATTGTCAGAAAAAGGCAATTCAACAGAATGACGTACAAGTTTTTCATACAAAATGGGCGGCAGATTTGTTGCCAGCCCAAGTTATACATTTTTCTGTTTCGGTTTTAGTCCGTACAGAATTCTCGTAAGAAATTCAATTGACACGATAATGTACTGAAAAACAATATTTTGCTACTAAACCTATGTGTGCTATGCTCCTATGTGGTTACTTTTCTGTTTCGGTTTTAGTCCGTACAGAATTCTGGCAAGAATAAACCTCCGAATCAGCAGCTGGTAAAGGCTGATTATCAACACAAACCACACGACAATAAGTGCTATCAACTTGACAATAATGGGCATCTGCCATTGAACAATGTAATAGCCAGTGGCAACAATAACGGTTTGATGTAGAATGTAAAAC
>JBGAVQ010000319.1:0-6162 GCA_044228045.1 Spirosomataceae bacterium | reverse complement strand
CAGATAACGGGTCATGGTTACACAAAAGGCTGTTAGGGTTGCTATGTAAGACCCCATCATTCTACCTAAGTGATTAAAAAACCAGTGAGGCTGTTCAATTTCTATCTTGCCTGCAAACAGACGAAGGTCTCTCCAGCCATTAAACAAAGTCCCCGCTCCGAAAGCTGCAAACAGAATGGTAATCACATAGTTAGCGGCCATGGCAGTATATCCAGCATAAGCCAGCATTACAACACCGCACGTGAGCGCAACCCATGCCGCCACACGGTCAGTTATTGTAGCTTGAGTTATTGATTTTTTCATCAATAAAGCCCGCTTTCCTGAAAATGTCTGATAAAAACTCAGGACTGCAATGCATAGAAAAAATTGGAGGCGCAATTGGGTAGGCTTTAAGGCAAACAAGCCAATGGTAGTAATAAGTACCCCGAACATTCCCCAATAATAAATGTTTCCCCAAAAGTTATGGGTTTTGCTTCCCTTCTTGACAATCATCGGCACAAGACCAGTAACCAATGAAATAAATCCACAAAGCACGTGGATAATGAGAACATTTTTGTAGGCAGTTTCCATAAATAATTTTGCGTTAAATAGCTGATTAAGAATAGCTTGATAGGATATCTTCCTTGCGATGAAACAAAGGTATAACCTACCAACGGCTACCTGCAAATCAATGGGCTGACTAACAAAGATTTGGGTTAAACGACAAGTTTAAGGGACTTTTGACACATTTTGGGACGAATGACAAAGGAGGAGAGTCATAAGTCAGGAACTCAATAAGTTGTAAGTCGAAGGCGACTATCAGTGATAGAAACTATAGTAGCTTCATACTACCGTTGGTAACGAGTTCCGAATATTTGCGGGCAACAGGAATAGGCTCTTGCCAGCCATCAAGGTGAAATTTGTAACCTTGTGCATTGCCCGAAACAGACACGACCTTATGAAGATTAACCAAATAGGAGCGATGACACCGTACCACAAAATCTACAGAAAGTTGGTTTTCGAGACGGCTTAGGCTACTTCTGATTAGTTCTTTTTGTACTGTATTGTTTTTCAAAAAAACGATTTCTGAATAGTTATCTGCTGATTCAATAAATAGTAATGCAGAGGCTTTAAAAGAAACAGAATCTCGTTCGTTTTCAGCGACAAGCGTAATAATTTGTTCTGCATCGGCTACTTGTTGGATGGCGCTAATGGGTTGAGGTTGAGGAGGATGGCTGTACTTTCGTAATTTCTGAAAATAACTATACAGTGTGATACCTGCTGCTGGAAATAAGCCAATCAAAAGGGTGACAAGTAGCATCGAAACAAAATTGGATAGCACAGAGCTGCTGTTTCCAGCACTTCCAAACAGCAATACTCCATATAGGTAATTACCGCAAGCAATGCTCAGAATATGCCAGAAAATGTGCAGAATTTCTTTACCAACTGTCCAGTTTTGTTCTTTGAATAAGGTAGGAGCAAGCCACGGCAGAGCATACGATGAACAAACCAGCAGCAGAAAAGTAACAAGCCCATAACCAGCCAAGAATGGGATTTTGTACGGACTATCCCATTCATACGCTCCAAAAGGTTGAAAAACCGAAAGAAACAAGCCCACAAAAAAACCAGCCGCCAGGGCTACTTTTATATAGTGTGGGCCTTTTTCGGGGGCTGGATAGGGTTGTTTTAGAAAGTTGAGCATGAATCCGTTAGAAGTGCCACTCTTTAATTTGTTCAACAAAGGATGGTAATGCCTGCGGAAAAAGCACAATTACATACAAAATACCAAACAAAGCTCCCCACAAGTGGGCACTATGGTTGACGTAACTGCCCCCTCGGCGTGTTTCGTAGTAAGAATAAAAAAGGTACAATGCCCCAAAAATAAACCCAGGAATACCGATAGGGATAAAGAAAATATAGATTTTGGCAAGCGGATAAAATATAATGCCTGCAAACACCACTGCCGAAACCCCGCCCGAAGCCCCGAGTGAGTTATAATTAACATTGTTTCGATTGTTGAGATATGTTGGAATGTCTGAAACAACAATACCCAGTAAGTAAAGCGGCAAAAAGAAGGCTGGGCCAATGGTCATTTCAAGAATTTCGCCAAACGAATAAAGTGCAAACATATTGAAGATGAGATGCCCCCAGTCGGCATGAATAAACCCCGAGGTAATAAACCGCCAATATTCTTTGTAGTGGGAAACATTATATGGGTTCATCATCCAGCGATGAAAAACAGTTTGGTTGTTCCAAGTATATAAACTTAGACCTACGGTAATGGCAACAAAAAGGAGCGTAAGGGACATGAGCGTAAAGATTTTGACAAATTTAAGAGGAAGTCGTTAGATGTATCCAAATAACTTTTACCTTAGTTTTCTCAATTCACCCAATTACCTGAAAATTTCTGCTAAACAGTATGCCCACCCGTCGAAATTTTTTGCAAAAAGCGTCATCATTGGCACTATTGCCCAGCCTCAAACCCATGTCAGATGATTATCTGAGCCGTATTCAAAGTTTTTCGCCAACTACCCCCCCTGAACGAGTAGCGCAAGATGAAGAATATTGGGCTTCTATTGCCGAAGCATATACGGTATCACCAACCATCATTAACCTCAACAACGGTGGTGTGAGTCCCTCGCCCAAAGTAGTACAAGATGCCATGGAGCGCTACCATCGTTATGCTAACGAAGCACCAAGTTATTTTATGTGGCGCATTATGGATCAAGGCCGGGAGCCCTTACGAGAACAGTTGGCTTCTTTGGCTGGTGTAGATCCTAACGAAGTCGCCATTCAGCGCAATGCTACCGAAGCCCTCGATGCGGTCATTTTGGGTTTGTCACTACAAAAAGGCGATGAGGTGGTACTCACCCGCTACGATTACCCCAATATGCTACATGCCTGGCGGCAACGGGAGTTCCGTGAGGGAATCAAACTCAACTATGTGGAGCTGGAACTGCCCATCGAAAACGAGCAGGCTATTGTCAATAAGTTTGTAGAGCAATTTACGCCTCGTACACGCATTGTACACATTACCCACATGATTAACTGGACGGGGCAATTACTACCCGTGCGGAAAATCGCCGACGAAGCCCACAAACGAGGTATTGAGGTAGTGGTGGACGGAGCGCATACTTTTGCACATTTAGATTTCAAAATTCCAGACTTGGGTTGCGATTATTTTGGCACAAGCCTGCACAAGTGGCTGTCTGCACCAATAGGCACGGGGCTGTTGTATGTGAAGCAAGATAAAATCAAAGATGTTTTTCCTCTTATTCCTAACGGTGACCCTAAGTCTGAGAACATTCGTAAGTTTGAAAACTTGGGAACTCGTCCGTTTTTCATTGAACAGGCCATTGGGCAAGCCATTCGTTTTCAACTGGCCATTGGCACTGCTCGCAAAGAAGCCCGCTTGCGTTATTTGAAGAATTATTGGGCCGAAAAAGTACTTAAATATCCTAAAGTAAAACTCAATACACCATTAAAACCGCAATTCTCGTGCGCCTTAGCACACGTAGGTATTGAGGGTATGAAAGCGGGTGAAATAGAAAGCCAATTGTTTAGTAAGTATAAAATTCATACATCGCCTATTGCATGGGAGCAGGTAGATGGTGTGCGGATTACGCCGCACGTTTACACAAGCCTGGCCGATTTGGATAAATTAGTTGAAGCCATTACATGGTTTGCTACTAAAACCAAGTCTTAAAATTTTACTCCAAAATCAATTGTAAAGACATTGTTTTTCAGAGAGATACTCTTGTCTCGCATTACATCGGTAAGCCCACGGTTGTAGCTAAGGCCAGCCAAAAGGCGAAGGCCACCGCCTATTTCGTGCTCGGCTCCTAAGCCAACCAACATCCCGAAATCGGCAAAACTAAATAGCCGAGGTACCTGCCCCGATGCCGAGCTACTGAGGTAGTAGCGGTAGAGGGCATTGGTATTTTTTTCTAAGGGTTTTTCGGCAATTTTTATTTCTGCTTGTCCACCAAACTGTACATAAAGGCGAGTATCCTCTATCAATTCGTTAGCAAACAGCTTGACTGTCAAAGGAATCTGTATGTACTGTAAATTGTAAGTGCCTTCACTCGACACGCCAGTTTCTTTGGGGAAATTCTTTTGAGTAAGCACACTGGCTCGTTTTACGGTGTAAAAAAGCCCCGTGCTGAAGGCATAATTTTCTGCAAAAAACAAATCTGCATAAGGCCCTATACTCATTCGGATGCCTGCACCGTTATTGACAGTACCATCAAACACATTCTCAGCTTCAATGGTGTTGGCCGAAATAATGGGTGCAAACCGAAATCCCATCTCAATTTTACGGAAATAGTGCGATGGGTTCAACTCCCGCACGTAGGTGCGCTGCACCGCTTGCTGGTAGCGAGGCTGTGGTTGGTATTGTGCCATCACATTTACAGAGGCACATATCACTAAAAATACCCCAAAAAGAAATTGCTTTTTCATAATTTTGTAAATGATAACCACGTGTAACAATGAGTAAATCGCTGAAAACGAGTATTTTAGTAGTAATTAGTATCCTTCTCTTTGCTTCTTGCAAGGAACGTGCCAAAACCGAAAGTGCAAGTATTGCCCCTATTAACGTACAGATCCAACGCCTTGAACCAGAGCTACTTGCTTGCCAAAGTCAAGCAGAAATCTTGTCGTTTCTGAATAAACGAAAATCCATTGCCCAAGCGTATTTTCAGGTACAAACAACTGATTTCCCCAAACTTTCGGAGCAGTTGTGGGCCATCTTGAGCAATCCAGACTTGAAGGCATTTTACGAACAATCAACCCAGCCAGCATTTTTTCAGAATGTAACAGATTTAGAGTCTGATTTTTCAGAATTATTCACACACCTCCGTGCTTATGATTCTACCTTTCGTGTTCCTAAGGTTTATACCATCTTTACGGGTTTTATGAGTGGGGCTTTTAAAGGTTTTATGTACGACCAAATGGACGGGCTGTATGTTTCGGACTCAATGGTGGTGATTGGGCTTGATTTTTTCATGGGCAAAAAAGCTCGTTTTCGTCCACAAGTATATGATTATCAGTTGCGTCGCTACCAAAAAGAGTATATTGTGCCTACTGCGGCGTTGGTATATTCTTATAATTACAACGAAACCGATTTGCGAAACAAAACGTTGGTATCAGATATGGTGTTTGCAGGTAAGGGCTTAGAGTTCTCAAAACAAATGATGCCGAGCAAAGACGACAGCTTGTTTATTCATTACACAGGGCAACAATTGACTGAAACAACCCAAGCACAGGACTTGGTTTGGGCGCATCTGATAGACGAACAACTTTTGTATAAAACGGATCAATTTGTCAAAGGCAAGTATATGGCCGATGCACCGAGTACGCCTACGGTTGGGCCACGTTGTCCCGGAAGCATTGGGCGTTGGGTAGGCTGGCAAATGGTACGAAAATATCAAGAAACTAAGCCCGAAAGCACCTTGAAGCAGCTCATGGCACTGGCCGATGCTCAGAAATTACTGGAGGTATCTAAGTATCGAGGGCAGGTGGAGTAGGATGTTCCCTGCCTTTGCCTGAAGCAGATTATAGATTGTATAAAGGATTTCAAAAAGAGCCGATTCATCACAAAATACAATCTAAAGCTAACCTATTCGTCTTTTCTTTTATACTCAGAGGGCAACGAATAAACTACAAAAAATAACATTATGGCAAAGCACGGCAGAGATTTTGGCGGAGGGGTAGATGAAAAAGACAAGAAAAAAGTCAGTAAAGAGGGCTTTAGTAAAGCATTAAAAATCTTTCGGTTTACTTTGCCCTACAAAGGGGCATTTTTTGCTGGGATGATATTTTTGGCACTTTCATCAGCCACAACGCTTAGTTTTCCTAAGCTAATAGGTGAAATTGTGGCCGTCATCGAGGGTAAATCTGCCTATTCGCTCAATCAGGTTATAGGCTTTTTGTTCGGTATTCTGATTTTTCAGGCCATCTTTTCTTTTTTCAGAATCTACTTCTTTACACAGGTAAGTGAGCGCTCTATGGCCGATGTACGGCGCACGCTGTATAGCAAAATCGTTACCCTTCCGATTCCTTTTTTTGAACAACGCAGAGTAGGCGAACTCATGAGCCGCATCACCTCCGACGTAGCCCAACTCCAAGACGTATTATCCACTACTATTGCCGAGTTTTTTCGGCAAATCACTACCCTTGTAG
>JBGAVQ010000318.1:0-6511 GCA_044228045.1 Spirosomataceae bacterium | reverse complement strand
GTAAACCTCAAAGGAGGCGAAGAACGGGACAATCTCTTAATTTCAAAATTAGACACCACACTGGTTTATACCTACAAGCAATTCACCAAAGCCCTGAAAGCAAAGCGGTTAAATACTTTTGATGATTCTACGGCAAAAGATTATGCTTTGTTGCATTATAGGAAACTGGTAGCACGAAAGATTCCTGATAATCTGGTGCAGTTGATGAAGCGGAACTTGGGAGCGGCTTTGATGGAAAGGGAATTGGTGATAATGAAAAACGTAAGAGAGAGAGGAACTGGCGTTCCTTACAATGCCCAAATAATCACTCCTGCCATTCGCAATTTAGAAGAAGCTACACATTTGTTTGGTTCTAATCATCACATAACTCCGTTTTTGCAATCAAGAATACTTGTACTCGAGTCGTGTATGCCGCAAAAAATCCCTTCAATTAAAGAATCTATTGATCAATCCTTGCAAAGTTCGAAAGACTATCACACAAAAAGAAAATCAATCCTCTTAAAAGCATTGAATTTAGAACCCAATATGATTTCTACTTATGTGCTTCTTGGTTTTTCATATAGAGTCAATCAACAACCAGACTCGTCTCGTTATTACCAAGAAAAAGTGGTAGAACTGATGCCTAATGAAAGCCTTGCTCATTTTAATTTGGGAAATAGTTTTGTAAGTATTCCTTATAAAGATGCCGACGGCAAGACAACGCCACATCCAAAAGGTATTGAGCACCTCGAAAGAGCCATCGAATTACAACCAGATCATTTAGGGTATCAACGCACACTCGGCAATATCTATTTTGGATTGGCTATCCCCGACTATTACGACTACAAAAAAGCCATTCCTATTTATGAAAAACACTTAAAGTTTGTCGAAAAGGCACATATAAACCTCATGAAGCAACCTATAAGCTATCGCCAAGAAGGAGCATTTTATTATGAAGAGACTTTCTTTAGTGATATAACAACCCGATACAATGGATTGGTTGGCGATTACGCCTTGCTTCATCTGTTTTATAAAGACACAGGCGATACTGCCAAAGCTGCGTCTAATTTCCGCCTTTTCACACAGACAACTGATACAGTAGGTACCGTTTATAGTTACATGACTGCTGCGTTGTTGATGTATCAAGTAGCATTTAATAATGAAGACCTTAGCTACTTAAAAAACGCCCTTGATTTTCAGCAAAAAGCACTTAAAAAGTGTGAAGCAGATTTAAAAACAGTACCCGTTGCTGAAAAACTTGATGCGCAAATAGTGCATCGTGAGTTGATAAAAGGACTGGGCGTTACGCACCGAATATTGAAGAATTACACCGAAGCCGAAAACTACTTCCAACAGTCTTTTGCTTATGCCGTTGATGCCCCCACGGGTGGGCATTTTAAGTACATTGGAAGTATGGGTGGAAAAATGGATAGTATGTTTGTTACCGTTCCAAATGGAATTCACAAACACTACAACGGCGATTATCATTACCGCATTAATGCTTACCAAGAAATGTTTCACCTGAAGTTTGAGCAAGGAAAAACCGAAGAAGCCTTTGCTTGGTTAGAAAAAGCATTTCAAGACTCAGCAACAGAGTTTGGCAACGATGTTTCTGGGCAACCTTGGGAAAATGGTTTCTTTGAAGCTTATAAAAACATAGACCAAGCCCGCTTCAAAGCCCTCAAAGCCAAGTATTTCCCACCAACACCCAACGAAAAAAAGTAAACCCTCACAAGGACGCAAACCCTTAGCGACTTTGCGTCCTTGCAGTTAAAAAAATCTACTCCCGTGAAAACACCCCATACCCCCATTGCGCTGCGGCAGGCGTACCTGCGGCAGGCGTACCTGTGGTTAATGTGCATAGCATTTTCCACACAAGCCCAAATCCTCCCCACCGACTCAACTGATCACCAGCAAAAGCGAACCGACACGTTTGTTGAAACGAGTCTCAAAAGCAGTAGCTCTAAGTTAGATACTGCGCTGGTATCTAATTACAAAAAATTCACCAAAGCAGTAAAAGAAAAGCGATTGAACATTTTTGACGACTCCACCGACTATGCCTTACTGCATTACAACGCACTAATGGCACGTAAGATGCCGAATAATATCATCCAGCTTGTGAAGCGAAATCTGGCGGCATCACTGATGGAAAGAGAGTTGGAGATTATGAAAGATGTTAGAGAAAATGGGCGTGTGGATATTCCCCGAAGCGAAAAAGTGCTTATGCCTGCCATTGCTAATTTGCAGGAAGCTATACAATTATTTGATTCTACTCATCACTTAATCAATTTCCTGAAAGCCAGGCCGATGGCACTCGAATCGCTATTGCCTCCAAAGTCACCCCCCATGTTTGCCAATGCCCAAACTGTGGATAAAAATTTACAAGACCAGCAAGCATTCACTCGAAAATATCGCCTTCACACCAAGGAATTGCTCTTAAAAAGTCTTGAATTAGAGCCAAATATGATTTCTACCTATGCGCTATTAGCCGCAGCTTACCGTGACAATCAACAGCTTGATTCGGCCCTGTTTTATCAAGAAAAAGTGGTTAAACAACTTCCTAATCAAGCATACGCCCATGTTAACTTAGCTACTATCTATGCGCTTATGCCCTATACAGATGCCCAAAACAGACCAGCACCACATCCGATGGCCATTGCTAATTTTGAAAAAGCAATCGCCTTAGACCCCACTTTGCAAACGGCCTACACAAGCTTAGGCAAGCTCTACATGGGGCTGCAACCCAACCAATATGGCTCTTCGGAATTGGTATTCGATAAAGCCAATCGCCAATACGCCAAAGCAATTTCTTGTTTTGAAAAAGCCGTTGAATCATATCAAGCCGCAGAACAAAAACTAATCAAAAAAGGCTTAGGCAAGATTCCCCGAGAAACAGATGGTTCATTTAACGAAAGTTTGGACAACTTCGGTGAGCTAACTGATTATTGGAAAACACTGTATTTTCTGCACAAAGCAAATGGTAACAACACAAAAGCAGCAGCATACTTGAAAAAGATGCTTCAAAAAGCCGAGATGAGCCAAAGCGCATTGGGTTATTTGGTAGTAGCAAGCAAACTGTATGAAGTATTTGAATGGACCGAAGCCGATGCCGACCTGAAAAAAGCCCTTGATTTACAACTGAAAGCCTTGAAAAAAGCCGACGAACAATTGAAAACTGCTACTACCGACGACAAACCACTGTTGAAGCTGAAATACAAAGAACAGCTAAAAGGCATAGGAGCTACCTACCGAGCCTTAAAAAATTACTCAGAAGCCCAAAAATACTTTCAACAAGCCGTTTCGTATCCTTTGCTTGAATCATCCATCATGTCTAATCTGAAATTGGTTGGAAGTAACAGATACACTTATCAAGGCAGGTGCATTGCAATACCCAACCCACATGGCATAGAAGCACAGTCTAACGAGGACTACCATTACCAATTAGATGCCAACGAAGAAATGTTTCATTTAAAATATGAACAAGGGAAAACTGACGAAGCCTTTGCATGGTTAGAAAAAGCCCTCCAAGTATCGTTAGCCGAGCATGGTAATGATATTTCAGGAAAAACTTTTGAAGAAAGTATTTTTAAGGCGTACAAAAACTTAGACCAAGCCCGCTTCAAAGCCCTCAAAGCCAAGTACTTTCCATGAGCCAGCAGTGAAAAAAAGTAACACATCACAAGGATGTAAACCCTTAGCGGCTTTGCGTCCTTGCGGTTAAAAACCTACTCCCATGAAAACGCTCCATACCTCCATTGCCCTATGTTTAATCTTCATAGCAATCTCCACACAAGCACAAACCCAATACGCCCTACTCATCGGCATCTCCCAATACAAAGAAGTCACGCCCCTGCAATTTGCTGATAGGGATGCTACGGCTTTCGCTGAGTTCTTAAAAACCCAACAAGTACCAGAGGATAACATCAAACTCTTCCTCAATCAAGATGCTACCCGTTTCAACATTGTAGATGAGTTGTACAACCTTTCTCAAAAACTCAAAAAAGGAGACAAATTCTTCTTCTACTTTGGCGGACATGGCGACTTAGAAGCCAGAATAGGCTATGAAAACTCCTTGCTGCTGCTCTACAACTCCTTCAAAAAGAGTTACTTCCAAGGCAATGAGTACTTGCAACTTTCCGAGTTGAAAACCTGGTTTGGAGCATTAACCCAAAAAGGTGTTGAAGTCGTTTTCATTGCGGATGCCTGCCATTCGGGTGGATTGATTGGCGGCAAAGAAGGCAACACCAAAACCCAAAAAGCCTTGCAAGAAAGCTGGGAAGGCATCACCAAGATACTATCGAGCAAAGCCGATGAATACTCCTTAGAAGGCAAGCAATGGGGAGGTGGACGTGGAATTTTTTCATACCACCTTGTAAATGGACTCACAGGCCGAGCCGATGCCAACAAAGACCAAAAAGTAAGCCTCATTGAACTAAGCAACTATCTCACAACCAACGTAGTACGAGAAGCCAATCCCAACATTCAAACGCCTGTTATTCTGGGTAACAACAAGCAGTTTCTCTCCAAAGTAAGCAAAGAAGGCTTGGCTAAATTAGCTGATTACGAGAAAAGGAATTTCCCCATCATCACCGAAGTAAATCTCAAAGGAGGGGAAGAGCGGGACAATCTCTTGATTTCAAAATTAGACACCACGCTGGTTTATACCTATAAGCAATTTAGTAAAGCCTTGAAACAGAAGAAATTAAACATCTTTGATGACTCTACGGATTATGCCTTGCTGCATTACAAAAAATTAGTAGCACGCAAGATTCCTGATAATTTGGTGCAGTTGATGAAGCGGAGTTTGGGGGAAGGCCTGATGGAAAGGGAGTTAATGATAATGAAAAATACAAGAGAAAAAGGGAGGTAGCTCTGCTAATAGAAATTCTGTGAATTTTTTTGCCAGCTTATAGCAAACTTAGAAGCTATTATGAATTTATTGGGTGAAAGTCACTATGCCTACAACTACTTAAAGGCGAGAATATTAATTCTCACATATTTAAATCAAGCTGTGTTAGAACGACCCAAACGAGCAGAAAACTTGTTTAAAGGTTTCCAATTGGAACCGAATATGATTTCCACCTATGTACTACTCTCAAATCATTATCGCTATATCAATAAGCCTGATTCCGCTATTTATTATCAAGAAAAAGTAGTGGAGTTGCTACCCAATCAAGGGTACTCATACGCAAACTTAGGTTCCAGTTATGCAGGGGTAAACTACATAGATGCCAATAATCAACGTATCCCTCACCCAAAAGCGATAGAATATTTGGAAAAAGCGATCGAAATAGAGCCTACTCTTCAATTACCCTATTTTGCATTACAAGGTATCTATATGGGAAGTCAACAACCAGGAATAGACAATAGTGGTTTATACCGTTATCGGAACTATCCCAAAGCGCTTCCTTATGTTGAAAAAAATGCACTTTTATACGAAGCGTCAGAGCAAAATCTACTCAAGTGGGGTCTAAATAAATATTCACAGGAAATGAATTCTCCCAACCTAAAAACAAACCCATTTGGACAACAAATTATCTATATCACTATTTTATATGGCCTCTACAGAGAATTAGGAAATTTGGCCAAATCAGAAGAAAAAATAAAACAGCTACATCAAAAAATCACTTCGGTTGGCTCTATTTATTTTTTCACTCTTGCGGCGTTAGATATGTGGTCTAACTTATACTATTGGGAAAACGATGATATTTACTTAACAAACACTCTTGATTTGTTGCAACGTTCCTTAGAAATGGCAAATGAGGGTATGGGCTTGGTTTCTGCGGAGAATAAACCTCTGCTAACCCTCCAATATCAAGAAATTTTAAAAGGAATAGGTGCGGTACATAGAGCATTAAGGAACTATTCCGAAGCTGAAATTTTCCTTCAACAAGCCCTCACTTATCCAGTTTTTATTCCCAGTAATGGACGTTTAGAATGGAGCAGTTCGTTTCTATCCTACCAAAATAGGATCATTGTAGCTCCATCTGGTATTTCTTTTTTCAATGGGTCTTATCGCTATGGTGTAGATACCACCACCGAATTATTTTTCTTAAAATTAGAACAAGACAAACCTAATGAAGCACTTGTTTGGTTAGAAAAAGCGCTCAAAGGCTTAAAATCAAAAGGTGAAAAAGAATTCTTTGATAAGGAATTATCTGAACTGGTTTTTAAGAATTACAAAAACCTGAATAAAGAAGCCTACCAAGCCCTACTTGACAAGTACTTTCCACCAACACCCAACGAAAAAAAGTAACCCATCACAAGGACGTAAACCCTTAGCGGCTTTGCGTCCTTGCGGTTAAAAAAATCTACTCCCATGAAAACGCTCCGTAACTCCATTGCCCTATGTTTAATCTTCATAGTAATCTCCACACAAGCACAAACCCAATACGCCCTACTCATCGGCATCTCCCAATACAAAGAAGTCACGCCCCTGCAATTTGCTGACCGTGATGCTATGGCTTTTGCTGAGTTCTTAAAAACCCAGCAAGTACCAGAGGATAACATCAAAATCTTCCTCAATCAAGAT
>JBGAVQ010000317.1:0-6167 GCA_044228045.1 Spirosomataceae bacterium | reverse complement strand
CAGGCATAGATATTCAAACTACCGTAGGTGAGAATGTCCAGAGTGTGTTTGATGGCGTGGTGTTAGACATCAATAAAGTTCCCAAAATGGGTCACATTGTGGTTGTTCAGCATGGGAGTTACTTGACGGTTTATGCAAAATTAGCAACTGTTTCGGTAGAAATTGGGCAAAAGGTGAAGGCTCGGCAAGCCATCGGAACGGTTTCGACCGACAGCGAGGGCGTGGCAGGGCTTAACTTTCAAGTATGGCACAACACCAGCAAACAAAACCCCGAATCGTGGCTTAGGGATAGGTAAGAAAGGATAGATATTGGAGGTAAGATGTAGGAAAGAGTAAGAAGTAAGACAAAAGCAAGGGGTTGTAAATGAAAAATAAGAACGCCGTCTATACCGAAGGTCTGACAGAATTTTGGAAAGAAAGACAAATTGTACTACCCCAGATTAAGAACCCAGCCATTAACTGGTAAACATCAAGATAAAAATGTCTGTTCATAACCCCGATATTAAGCGTGTAACTACCCATACTATCCAAGAAATGAAAACTCGAGGCGAGAAAATAGCTTGCCTCACTGCCTACGATTTTTCGATGGCAAAATTAGTTGATTTGGCTGGTGTAGAACTTATTTTAGTGGGTGACTCAGCGTCCAACGTAATGGCTGGCCATGAAACCACCCTGCCCATTACTCTCGACCAAATGATTTACCACGCTTCATCGGTTGTTAGGGGTGTAAAACGAGCTTTGGTTGTGGTAGATTTACCCTTTGGCAACTATCAAGGCGATTCGCAGGCAGCACTTAATTCCGCCATTCGCATTATGAAAGAAGCTGGTGCCCACGCCGTAAAAATGGAGGGAGGTCTCGAAATCAAAGAGTCTGTTCAACGGGTGTTGAGTGCTGGCATTCCCGTGATGGGGCATTTGGGTCTTACGCCACAGTCTATTTACAAATTTGGCACTTACGCCGTGCGGGCCAAAGAAGAAGCCGAGGCCCAAAAACTGATAGCTGACGCTCAGTTATTGCAAGAACTGGGCTGTTTTGCTGTGGTGGTAGAAAAAATTCCTGCCTTGTTGGCCAAACAAGTTTCCGAAATACTTCAAATCCCAACAGTTGGTATTGGGGCCGGCCAACATACCGACGGACAAATATTGGTATTGCATGATATACTGGGCATTACCAAAGAATTTAAGCCCCGTTTTTTGCGTCGTTACGCCGACTTACATACAACTATTACAGAAGCTGTTTCGCATTATGTGGACGATGTGAAAGCCAAAGACTTCCCTAATGCACAAGAGGCATATTAGTAATATGGTGTTTTACTATTTTGGAAGTATCTTCTCATCAAGGAACTAATGGGCTGGTGAATAGGTTCTTAACTATTATTCTATCTTATTGACAAAGTACCCAAGTATATGAAAAAGCCATTTCATGTCGTTTATGAAGATAATCACCTTATTGTGGTAAACAAAAGGGCAGGCGTGTTAGTACAAGGAGACGACACTGGCGACACAACCTTAGCTGATTTTGTGAAGGATTACATAAAAGTACAGTACAACAAGCCCGGAGACGTGTTTTTGGGAACTGTGCATCGGTTAGATCGCCCTGTGAGTGGGTTGGTAGTATTTGCCCGAACCTCCAAAGCACTGGAGCGCATGAACGAATTGTTTCGCAAGCGAGATGTTCAGAAAACCTACTGGGCTATTGTACGAAAAAAGCCAGAACAAAAAAAAGGCAAACTCACCCATTGGCTTGTTAAAGACGAAGCCACTAACAAAGTGACGGCTTACGACTACGAAGTACCGCACTCTCAAAAAGCAGAGTTGAATTACATGTATCTGGGCGAAATAAATAAGTTTCACTTGATTGAAGTAAACCCAATAACGGGTCGTCCACACCAAATTCGAGTGCAATTGGCGAGCATGGGTTGCCCTATTAGAGGTGATGTAAAGTATGGTTATGATAAAGCCAATGCCGACGGCAGCATCAACCTACACGCCCGACGACTTTATTTTGTGCATCCAGTCAAGAAAGAACCCATGATTTGTAAAGCACCTGTTCCTGAAATTCAGTTTTGGGAAGACTTTTTAGAGCTTGATTACGAAGAAGTTAAAGATAAAAATTTAGACTTTTTGCATTGATAGCAAATTCACTAAGTAGTTGATTGAAAGACGATGAAAACCCCACTACTTTTATTGGTTTGTTCATTCATTGGTATGGAAACAGTCTATGCCCAAAAAAGCCTTAGCCATTACAAGGTTTTTTTGCCCGAATGGAGTTTTTCAGCCAAAGGCGGTATTGCCCAATTTCAAGGAGATCTACGAGACGACTACGGCTACGAAGGTTTCGGTGCACTGGTTAGACCCAGTGGTGTGCATACAGCCCTGGCAATCAGACGACAGTTTGGTGAATTAGGAGGTATCTCTTTCAGTTTGTCTCGTGCTTCTATTCGAGATTCAGAACACCAGTGGTACAATGCCCGCTTTGAAGCAACCGCTTGGCAAATGCAACTGACCGGCGGCATAGACATTGTCAACCTCTGTTTTCGAGATATTCCTGACGGCAAGCAACGAATTTTTATTGAGCCAACCTTTGGTATTGGGTTCACTGCTTTTAAAAGCATAGCTTTTGACCAAAATACGAATAAACAAATCCGTCAAACCGACGGCTATCAGTGGCGACGAGCCTATTCGATGGGTATTGAGGGCAAGTATTTTATTACCGAAAACCAAGCCGTTGGTATTGAACTAACGACCCACCTGGTTAATACCGATATATTGGATGCCACCATTGGCGGTTCAGAAGGTTCTGTTTTTGTTGGAACAGTTAAAGATACACCCAATCGAAAATTCGAAACCGCTAAAGACCACTGGGGTTATCTTTCACTTACCTTTACTCATTTAATTCGTACTCGTACCTATAAAAGCCCGAGAAGGCTTAATTGATTACTACTCTGCCCATCGCCAGTCTTTCCCAATAATCAATTCTTGTTTGAGGCCCTGTTTCACCAAAAAATCACGGGTGGCATCACTGTTCATTTTTTTGGCAGGTAGCTCTGGCGCATTGGCCAAGCCGTAAAGCATCATGGTCACAAAGCGCACAGTATTGACCATATCTTCTCGTTTTACCAAGTTCATACGGTCGCAATTGGCATGATAACACCTAAACACATCTGACGACAGTATAGCTCCTGGGGCGGCAGTTGGCACGCCTTCGAGCATAAAACCCTGATGGTCAGAGTGAAGCCCCGTTCGGCTATTGTTATCGTTGGTGTAGGTGGGGTCAATGGCTTTTATTTGTTCACCAAGTTGGGTCACAAGCGGCATCATCTCATCACGCCCCATGATGTTGAAACCCTTGGGGTTGTTGGTCATGTCCATGTTTACCATCAGGCACAGGTTGTCAATCTCTTTGGTACGCACCAACTCTTTCACGAGTGCACGAGAACCTAAAAGTCCCTGCTCTTCGCCCATAAACATCACAAATTCAATACTCCGCTTAGTTTTGAGATTGAGTGCCTTAAATGTACGAGCAATGTCAATAATACTAAATGATCCAAGCCCGTTGTCGGTAGAGCCTGTTGCCAAGTCCCAACTGTCTAAGTGTCCGCCTACAATTATTTTTTGTTTAGACATTTTTTTGTCACTGCCTTTGTGCGAAGCAATCACATTGCGAGACTGTATCATGCGGCTAAAGTTGTGCATATCTATCACCGCTTGAAGCCGTTCTTCTTGAATCCACTTTCTGATTTGAGTGCCACTTTCAAGCGATATACAAACGGCTGGAATCGGAATCAAGCTACCTGTTACAGAGGCCGTTCCGGTGAGCAATACGTTTCCCGAAACTGTATTGACCATAATGATGCCCGTAGCTCCGTACTTAATGGCCAATGCCGTCTTTTCGGAGCGGTGCAAGTTTTTCTTGCCTTTTGTTTCACCCAAAATCCCAATATTTGCCAAGGCAATTTTGCCTTTCACTTGGTCTTTCATCAATTCAAAATCTTCTTCTAAGCCATTGCCTACATCTACAATATCACCTTTTACTTTGGCATCAACCGGCGAATGCGCCAGAGCAACCACGGGTACGTCTCGGTAGTTGTCACTTTTGTTGGGCACTACCACCAGCGTTACGGTGTCTCTCATCCAAGACTCTACCTCAAAGGGCTGATACTTAGCATCGGTTCCGTAGCCGTATTTCTTGAATAAGTTATAGGCAAATTCTTCGGCTCGACGGCCATTGAGGCTACCCGTTAAGCGATGCCCAATGGTGGCGCAGGCTTCGTTGAGGGTTTCGTAGGCTCGGCTATTTTGGAGAACTTCTTGGTTGATTTTCTGGAATACCTCCTTCAAATCGTCACCTCGGTGGTAAGTGGCCGACACAAATACACAAGCAACTAATAAAAGGGCAATGCTTAATAGATACTTTTTCATAGGTAGGTTAAGATTGATTAGGTGCCCTTGGCTAAGAGGAGTTTGCTACATGGAGCATAGCTTTAACCCATACAAGCAAAAATTGTTAGCCTTATTGCCTCGAAATATACAAAAATATTCTTCGTTTGGTTTTTCTGGTATTTTGATTAGACGTAAAAGGAAAGAATGGTAACTATTTTAACGTATATTCGAAAAATACAAGAAATATAATTGGCTGATTATGTGCATTTTAATTTTGACAAACGGAGTTTCTCTAAGTTTTTCATAGCATTACACGAAGCTTGGTACTCCCTCCGTGAAACCGCTAAGACCGTTCCAAGATGTGCTTTGTAAAACCATGAAACTAATCACTTCATTTTTAAGTAGTTATCTCAAATTCAATTATCGGACTCATGTTAAGTCAAGCATTGAGTAGCGGCGGCCTAAGGTTTTTTCATCTTAAAATAAAACAGCCAATTGTCTTTTCTGAAATAAGGAACTACTCTAACATTAGCCTATCTCGACCTCAACCATTCATCAATAATTGTTTCATATCGAAGGACTTATGCTTTTACTTTGAACATAATCCTTAGAAGTGTCAGAGCCATGTATCAATTATTGACGGAAAATCTTAATGTGATAGATTCCATCAAGCACAACGACAACTCGATTGTATTGTCGTCGTTGCGAGAGTTTTATCAACCCGTAAGGTCGCAGGGTTTTGCTATTAAATATGTGATAGACGGTGTTGAGCGATACACCTTGAACGGTAGCCAATACCCCATCGAAACGGGCAAGTATCTTTTGACCAATTGTGCCAATGAGGGTCATGTTGAGATTGAAAGCCGTAACCACGTAAAAGGAATTTGTATCAATATTGTGCCTGAAATGTTGGCCGAAGTGGTGGCGAGTATCAGTCGCCCCGATACGGCATTTACTGATGTAGCGTTGGGGCAGTTTTTTAGTTCAGCACTTTTTTTAGAGAATTGTTACGATGCCAATCAGACCAAGCTTGGCGAAATGCTACTTCGTTTGCAAAGGGCTATTCAAAATGACACCTACCAGCACGAAGATTTTACTACTGCGTTTTTTTATACAATTTCTGAACAAATTGTTGCTGACCAAATACCCATTTTTAAGCAATTGCAGGCTATTCCAAGTATTAAATCTGTCACCAAAAAAGAGTTGTACAAACGAGTTTTGAGAGGTAAAGAATATATGGATGCCTTGTTTGCTAATCCATTGACAATCAAATTGGTTGCTACTGAAGCCTGTATGTCTGAATACCATTTTTTTCGGCTGTTTAAGGCCATTTTTAAGCAAACGCCCAATCAATATATCATCGAAAAGCGATTAAAATACGCCCAAGCACTGTTGCAAAAAGACCGAACTGCCGTCTCTACCGCAGCCATCGAGGCGGGTTTTTCGGATATATATTCATTTAGTAAAGCCTTCAAAAGTTACTTTGGCTACTCGCCTTCATACTTCTTGAAACACAATTAGCAGGATTTGACAAATGGCCTCGTTGCAGTTACCATAGTTTTGTGTAGGATTTAAAAACACACGGAACTCTGACAATTTTTGTGGTAAAGCCTCAAAATTACCGTCTGTACCGCAGGTCTGGGCGACCCCGTCTGACGGCAATTTTCGGGTCAGACGGGGTCGCCTTTAGATTTGTATGATTGAACAAAACAAAGAAACCCGTAAGTTTACTTACTGGCTGTTAAGCAGGGTATAAGCACTTTATGGGGTCGCATGGGTAGAAC
>JBGAVQ010000316.1:0-6169 GCA_044228045.1 Spirosomataceae bacterium | reverse complement strand
TCCAAAAAAGTCTTTTGGGCACTACACAAAGTAATGCTATTGGCTCCTATTGGTGCGTTTGGAGGTATGGCCTTTACCATTGCCAAATATGGCATCAAAACACTGCTGCCCCTTGCCAAATTGATGGGTACGGTCTATGTAACTATGGCTTGCTTTATTTTTATTGTGTTGTGGTACATACTCCGAACCTACAAAATCAACTTGTGGTCGTACCTCAAATACATTCGAGAAGAACTCCTCATAGTGCTGGGTACGTCGTCGTCAGAAGCTGGCTTACCTTCATTGATGGAAAAATTGGAACGAATGGGCTGCGCTAAGTCAGTAGTAGGATTAGTAGTTCCGGCAGGTTATTCGTTCAATCTCGATGGCACCACCATTTATTTGTCAATGGCTATTATCTTTTTGGCACAAGTATTCAATGTTCACCTTACAATTGAGCAAATGCTTACCATTATTGGTATATTGATGGTTACTTCCAAAGGTGCAGCAGGTGTTACAGGCAGTGGTTTTATTGTGCTGGCTTCAACCTTAACGGCCATCAAGGTGATTCCAGTCGAAGGGTTGGCTTTGTTGCTGGGTGTTGACAGGTTCATGTCCGAAGCCCGTGCCATTACCAATTTTATAGGCAATGGTGTAGCCACGATTTGGATTGCCAACAACGAAAAAGAATTTGATCGCCGTAAGATGAATTATGCTTTTGGGCATGTTGAAGAAGTAGAAGATATTATTCAGACCAACTTGGATTAGAAAAAACGCTTACCTTTGTACAAAAAGCAGTAGGGTATGCTCACAGAACGTTACATCAATCCATTTACCGATTTTGGGTTTAAAAAACTGTTTGGAGAAGAACCTAACAAAGATTTACTGATTGATTTCTTAAACCAACTGTTGCCAGACCTACACAAGATTCAAGATTTGACATATAGTGAATCAGAAAACCTTGGTAATACACTCACTGACCGGAAAGCCATTTTTGATCTTTATTGCATTAGTGAGCGTGGAGACCGTTTTATTGTAGAAATTCAGAAAGCCAAGCAGAATTACTTTAAAGATCGAAGTGTCTATTATTCTTCGTTCCCGATTCAAGAACAAGCCCTACAAGGCGATTGGGATTTTAAACTTTCACCCGTTTATACCATCGGTATTTTAGATTTTGTGTTTGAAGAAGACCGTAGCGATGCTACGGTTATTCATACTGTTCAACTCAAAGACCAAAAAAATAATATTTTCTTTGAAAAACTGACCTATATCTACTTGGTCATGCCCAATTTTAACAAAACAGAGGCAGAGTTAGCAACAATGCAAGATAAGTGGCTATACGTTTTTAAACATTTGCATCGGCTTGATAAGTTACCAGCGAAGTTTCAAGAGCATATTTTTAGGAAACTTTTCAAAGTTGCCGAAATTGCTAATTTTACTCAAGAAGAACGCCAATCTTACGAAGATAGCTTAAAATACTATCGAGACTTGAAAAATGTGACGGATACAGCAAGAGAAGAAGGACGAGAAGAAGGAAAGATACAAGGACGAGAAGAGGGAAAGATACAAGGACGAGAAGAAGGAAAGATACAAGGACGAGAAGAGGGGAAAATAGAAGGCCAACGTGTGAAACAGCAAGAAATAATCATCAAACTACACCAAAAAGGCTATACTATTGAGCAAATTGCAGAAATGATGGAGCTTACCGAAGAACTGGTAAAAGGGCTGCTAAGATGACCTACTCACAAAATAGCTTATACGACCGAGACTTGAAAAATGTAACGGACACAGCAAGAGAAGAAGGACGAGAAGAAGGAAAGATACAAGGACGAGAAGAGGGAAAGATACAAGGCCAACGTGTGAAACAGCAAGAAATAATCATCAAACTACACCGCAAAGGCTATACTATTGGGCAAATTGCAGAGATGATAGAAGTAAACCAAGAGGTTGTAATGCAAGAAGTTGGCCAACAAGCTACAATCAACAAACCATAAGCATATTGTAAACTACAAAACCCAAATATGGAACATAAACCTATCCGTAAGCAAGATGCCTTAGACTACCACTCAAAAGGTCGCCCGGGCAAAATCCAAGTCGTAACCACTAAAGAAACAGCTACCCAACGAGACCTCTCACTGGCCTATTCACCTGGCGTAGCCGAGCCTTGCCTCGAAATCGCCGCCAATGTTGAAAACGTCTATAAATATACTGCCAAAGGCAATTTAGTCGCCGTGATTTCTAACGGAACGGCTGTGTTAGGTTTGGGCGATATAGGCCCCGAAGCCGGTAAGCCCGTGATGGAGGGTAAAGGCGTTTTGTTCAAAATTTATGCCGATATTGATGTTTTTGACATCGAACTCAATACCAAAGATGTTGACGAGTTTGTTCGTACCGTCAAAATTATGGAGCCAACTTTTGGAGGTGTAAACCTCGAAGACATTGGCGCACCCGAATGTTTTGAGATTGAAGACCGCCTCCGCAAGGAACTCAACATTCCCGTCATGCACGACGACCAACACGGAACCGCCATTATTTCGGGTGCAGCTTTGTTGAATGCTTTGGAAATTGTCGGAAAAAAAATTGAAGAGGCTACATTTGTAATATCAGGAGCAGGAGCTTCGGCAATTTCATGCTCAAAAATATACGTGGCATTGGGGGCAAATCCTGCTAATTTTGTCATGCTCGACTCTAAAGGAGTAATCAGAGCCGACCGTGGCAACCTCGACGAACGCAAAGGGATGTTTGCCACAACTCGTGATTTGAATACCCTCGAAGAAGCAATGGTCGGCGCAGATGTATTCATTGGCTTGTCGAAAGGTAATATTTTGAGCAAAGCAATGGTACAAAGCATGGCAAAAGATGCTATTGTATTTGCTTTGGCTAACCCCACTCCTGAAATCCCTTACGAAGAAGCCATTGCCGCCCGTGAAGATATCATTATGGCAACAGGCCGTAGCGATTATCCCAACCAAGTAAACAACGTGCTGGGGTTTCCATACATTTTTAGAGGCGCATTGGATGTGCGGGCCACCGAAATCAATGAAGCCATGAAACTCGCTGCCGTGCGTGCCTTGGCAGACCTTGCCAAAAAACCAGTTCCGGATATCGTGAACATGACGTATAATCAAAAGAACCTAACTTTTGGCCATAATTACATCATCCCGAAACCGATGGATCCCCGCCTTATTACAGCGGTAGCTCCTGCCGTAGCAAAAGCAGCCATGGATTCGGGTATGGCCATGCACCCCATTACTAATTGGGACGAATACGAACAAACCTTAATCAAACGCCTTGGCTTAGACAATCAACTGACCAAAGCACTCATTAACAAAGCAAAAGCAAACCCAAAGAAAGTAATCTTTTCTGATGCCGAAAACCTAACTGTATTGAAGGCCGTGCAACAGGTATGGGATGATGATATTGCCGAACCCATTTTGCTTGGAAATGTTGAGCGAATCAAAGCCATTATTGAAGAAAATAGCCTTGATTTGGAGGGTGTTACAGTTATTGACCCCAATGCACCCGATATGCAGGCCAAGGTAGAAAAATATGCTGAGTTGTTTTTTGCAAAACGCAAACGCAAAGGGGTAAACCGATTTGAAGCCTCTAATACCATGCGTCGGCGCAATTATTTTGGAGCCATGATGGTCGAAACTGGTGAGGCCGATTGTCTGATTTCGGGCTTGACCCGAGCCTATCCCGAGACCATTCGTCCTGCATTACAAATTATTGGCGTAGAGTCTGGAATCCATAAAGTGGCAGGTATGTACATCTTGCTCACTAAAAAAGGCCCGCTGTTTCTTTCAGATACTACTGTAAACTTTAACCCCACTGCCGAAGAATTAGTAGAAATTACCGAGTTGACAGCTAAGGCCGTAGAACGGTTTAATATTAAGCCTCGCATTGGTTTGGTAACGTACTCAAACTTTGGCTCCGCCGAAGGCGAAGATGCCCAAAAAATGCGAAAAGCAACTGCCATTCTGAGTCAAAAACATCCTGAGTGGGTAGTAGAAGGCGAAATGCAGGCACATTTAGCCTTTAACAACGAATTAGTTCAAGAGCAATACGGCTTCTCTAAATTTGCAGAAGAAGGTGCCAACGTCCTGATTTTTCCGAACCTTTCGGCAGCAAATATCTCGTACAACTTACTCAAAGAAGTAGGCGAGTTAGAGTATATTGGCCCTATTTTGTTGGGGATTCGTAAGCCCGTTCACGTATTGCAGCTGGGTAGTACTGTGCGGGAAATCGTGAACATGGTAGCTATTGCTGTTGTGGAAGCACAAAGTAAGTAATAAGATGAAAGACAACTTCTCGACCCAAGCCAAGTTATACGCACAGTTTCGCCCTACGTACCCGCAAGCCTTGTACGATTACGTGCTTGCCTACACGCAAGGGCGCAAGGTTGCTTGGGATTGTGCTACGGGCAATGGGCAAGTTGCGGAGGTGTTAGCTACGCATTTTGAGGAAGTGAAGGGAACTGACATCAGCCAAAAACAATTGGATGAGGCTAAGCCGCTACATAATGTTCAATATTTGATTTCGTCGGCAGAGCAAACGCCTTTTGCCGACGATTCTTTTGACCTCATCACGGTTGGGCAAGCTTTGCATTGGTTTGATTTTGAACGCTTTAATGCCGAAGTTCATCGAGTTGCCAAATCGGGTGCAGTGTTGGCAGCGTGGGGTTATGAGCTACTCAATATTTCAGAAGAAATTGATGCAGCAATCGTTCATTTCTACAAAAACATAGTGGGTAGTTATTGGGATTTCGAGCGGCTTCACATCGAAAACCATTATGCCAACGTACCATTTCCTTATGAAGACATCCGGTTTGAAGTCTTTTCCCAAACTTACACTTGGAGAATAGAAGAGTTAGCGGGTTATCTAAGTACGTGGTCGAGCGTACAGAAATTTATCAAGCAAAATGGATATAATCCTGTGAATCAGTTTGTTGAGGAAGTTCGTCCATTTTGGAATGATGAAATGATGACAGTAACGTTTCCAGTATTTTTGAAAATGGGGAGGATTTAATGAAAAAAGTAGCATCAATCCACCCAGTTTTCAATGCTTAATCCTTCGATCCGAGACATTTCTCGCACATTTCGAGTAACAAGCGTGAAGTTATGAATCAAAGCAGTACAACCAATAAGCAAATCGAAATCACTTATGAGTAATCCCTTTTTTCTTAAATCGGCTTTTTGTTCAGTAAAGGTTTGAAAAGTTTCCCCAATCAACAAAACACGGTTACCTAATTGGAATTCAAATGCTTGCAATTTTAGGATATTTTCCGTTTTTCTTGTTGTAGCACTGTTGGCAATCCCATATAAAAGTTCCAAAATTACAACCTCAGAAGTGAAACAGTTTTCGCTACCTATCTGTGCTATTTTTGTTGGAATCCCGTATTCATCTTTCATAAAGTGAATACAAATATTAGTGTCGAGCAAGTACATTTATTCAGCCCAAGTGGTATCTATTTCTTTATTAACCCGTGATTTTTCTATCATTTTGATGATTTCATCTCCACTTTCGGGGGTATTCCAACTGCCAGCTAATGCCATAAAATCAGCCTCCCTTTCGGCAAGTGTGCGAGAGGTTTCAACTTCTTCTCGAAACTGTACATTCAACCGTCTTGCTAAGTCTTTAAACAACTGCAAATCAGTTTCTTTGGTAGGTTGTAGTATCAAGACAGTCATAAATAGTAAATATTTGAAGTATAACAAAATTACTCTTTTTTGCGGTAAACGCAATAGATGATATATTTTGGTGTTAGTCTTACCTCAAAGCAAACAAATCATTCACACCCAACTGGCGGTATGAGGTGAATCCTTCGCCATAGATAGCTCCAATTTGATGACCAAACTCTTGCGCACGGGCTTTGAGGAACTCCAAAAACTCGGGAGAAGTTAAATATGAAGCGGGTTCGGTGCTGCTTGGGTCGTAAAATTGACTACGATAAGCTCGAATAGACTTTTCTTTTAGCTCCCAAAAATCAGTAATGTCCACCACAAAATCAGGAATAACCAAGCGGTCTTGAATGTAATGATACACCCATTTGGGTCGCCAAGGGGCTTGCTCAGTGCCATCTGCTTCGTAGGTTTTTATCATGCGAAGCCCCGACAAGAAACAAGCATCATTTGCCAATTGTGCTCCTTTGGGGTGGTCTATATGGCGTTCGTTAACGGCATTGGCCAGC
>JBGAVQ010000315.1:0-6184 GCA_044228045.1 Spirosomataceae bacterium | reverse complement strand
TTTATTAAGGCAGAAGAAAATTACTCGTCGGTTATTACGAGCAAAAACAAGTTTTTGACTTTGATGAATCTGAAAGCGATGGAAGAAAATTTGGCCAAATACCCGCAATTTGTGAGGGTACATAAATCTTATGTTGTCTCTTTATTGAAAGTTGATAAAATGGCTTTTGATACGCTCACCATTGAGCATTACAATATTCCTTTTAGCAGAACCGTCAAAAGAAAGCTATTGGAGTACTTTAAGGCGTAGTGCTTTGGCAATATAATTTTGATTATCTATTCCACCGTTGTTGGTGTTTGCCACCCGTCATGGAATGACAACAACCTGTGCGCCAGCCATTAAAATAAAAAAACAGAAAAGATATTAAAAATCAAAAAGATATACTTTTTAATCACTGATAGAAACCCAACTGCGTCCCAATCTGACCTGAATTGTTGGTGCCGCCGGGCGACGTTCGCTTCGCTCAAACACCAACAAAGGGGAAAGTCCTATTAAAGTCTGCTAATTCGTAATTGGCGTTTCGTCCTCCTTCATTGGTTTGTTGCAAGATACCTTTCTCTACCAAGTCTTTTATGTCCCGCAAGGCGGTGTCGGTAGAGGTTTTAGTGATTTTTGCCCATTTTGAGGTTTGTAATTTGCCTTCAAATCCCTCAAAAAGTTTGTTGAGCATTAAGCGTTGGCGCTCGTTTATTGAGGTGTGTTCGTGTAATTTCCAAAATTCGGCTTTTCGCAATATTTTTTGTGTGATGTTTTCGGTGGCAAGCATTGCGTTTTTTAGGCAGTGTAAAAACCATTCGAGCCACTCGGTAATATCGCCTGTGCTGTGTTGTACTTTTTGCAATACTTCGTAATACTGTTTGCGTTCCACTAAAATTTGGCTCGACATACTGTAAAAACGGTCGCCGCTACCTTCGGCACGAGCAAGTAGCATATCTGTTATGGCCCTTCCAATTCTGCCGTTTCCGTCATCAAAAGGGTGAATGATGATAAACCAAAAGTGTGCTATGGCAGCTTTCAACACGGGGTCGAGGGTGTTGTCGTTGTTGAACCAGTCCAAAAACTTATCCATTTCCACTTTTACGAATTCAGGTTTTACGGCTTCGTAATGCACTTTTTCTTTGCCCATTGCACCCGAAACCACCTGCATCTCGCCTGTGCGGTATCTGCCTACTTCTATTTGGTAAGGGCCGCTGTATCCTGTCGGAAAAAGTGCTGCGTGCCAACCAAACAAACGTTTTTCGGTTAACGCTAAGGTGTGGCGTTGCGTAGCATCGAGCATCATTTCTACCACACCTTCTACATGGCGGCTGCTTGGCACAAGTCCTGCGGTGTTGATACCCAAACGCCTTGCTATGGACGAACGTACTTGGTCGTAGTTGAGCAATTCACCTTCTATTTCGCTTGATTTTACTACATCTAAGGTTAAGGCGGTAAGTGTGGCTTCCGCTTTGGCAGAAAAGCCCAAAGCGTTCATTTGCCCGATGATTTTACCTTGCATGAGCCGAACCTCGCCAAAAATGGCATTGATGGCTTTGTCATCCCAAGTAAAATCTATCCAGTTTTTATGTTCATAGATGTATTTTGCCATTTCTGAGAACTAATTTGTGGCAAAAATACGAATTATTCACCGCAAATTTGCGGTATTTTTTTTGCTTTTTCACTGCAAAGGGATGATTGGCTCCATTGCGTGGGTTATTTCACGCTATGGAGCTCATTCAAGCTACGCCCTGAGGGCTCATCAATACACTTCACTCGTCAGAGCCGAGCAAAGGCGGGTGACTATGCATTGTTCTGCGACTTTATATTTCATCTATTTCAGCACTCGACAAACCCAGAAGCCGTGAAATTGTGTCGCTATCAAACCCTTCCGCTTTCATCTTTTTGGCTACCTCCAATTTTGTTCTTTTCTCTGCCAATTCGACTTTCCCTCTTTCATCCTGTTCTCGCATTGCTGCATAGTCGTAGGCTTCAAGTTCCTCCTTTGACCAAGAGTGCTTATTGGCATCGTGGTAGGCAGCCTTCAACCCTTCATCGTCCACATTTTCAGGAACAACCTCCAAGTTTTCTGCCTCCTTTATGAAAAATATCCACTTATCGGCCACCTCCTGCAAATCAGCCAAGGACTTTTTAAACTTTGGCAGTTCGACAAAATAGAAGTCCATGTCTTTGATGATACGTTCTCCGTTCTCTACATCGCAGACGGCATGATGCGAAAGGTATTTATTTCCCTCTGTAAATTTGAAATCAAAAATTCCTATGAAAATTACTGGTTTGAGTTTGGTGTAAAACTCCCCACTCTCAATTTGTTGAGAATACTCCTTGCTGGCGTAGTAAAGTAATCGCTTGTCCAAGCCGTCTGGCTCGGCTACCTGCATCTCAATAATGTAGGTTTTGCCTTTTTTGTCTCTCGCCTTTACGTCAATAATAGACGCTTTGAGATTTTTGATGATGGGAAGTTGATAAGGATTGAGGATTTCCACGTCCTCAATAGCATCCTTGCCCTTCAACTTCATCACGGCATTGAGGAATGAAATCAGGATGATTTTCTTGTTTTCATTACCGAAAATCTTCCGAAAAGCAATATCGTTTTTTATATCGACGAACTGCATAAATTAAGGCTTGGGTACAAAAATAAGGTATTTCTTGGTTTTTACGAGTTGAACGGTTGGCTTGCTGCCGTGCCGCCGTGCGTTGGGTTTGAGGGCTGGCTGTTCGGCGGCATGGACAGCAAGCCGGGGTTGGTAGAATTTTATTTATCGTCGCTTAAAAACGAATCAATATCAGAGTTAAAAAAAAATGCCATTCCCTTTATTGTTCTTCCTTCCATATTCCAAGCCCACGCCCGACATCTTGGGTCTTTTGGTACAGTTACAAGCGATATGCTCCGCATTTCCATATCCTCGACAACGTACTTGCAGATTATTCCATTGTATATCTGACCAGAAATATGCGTACAAGCCCTAACGTCTAACTTGCAAATCGAGCAAGTTTCTTTCTTTATCAAGAATTCAGGGCTTGCGTAAATTCCGCTTCCATATACATTTATAAATTCATTATGAAGTTCGTTTAGTTTTTTTGAAACCAATGCAAACAAATCCCCCTGAAAATTATTTATCACATAATCTACTCTGTCTTTACAATCCCAAAGTTTTATCCATAATTTTTCAATTAACTCATTTCTCTCAAACCACTTGTCAGTTGAGGTAATTTCCCCAATTTCAATGTAATCATCTATTGCCTTAATGCCAATCGCAAGTATCAAAACTATACTTTTATCATCGTTTTCAGGCCATAATTCCTTATTTAATATATTTTTGTATTCGTCTATAAGATTAGTACATATACCCTTGGCGTCTTTAAACTGCCTAAGTTGAATGTATTCCCAGCATACAGAAAAATATTCAAAAGAGATTTTTTTGAAATTTTCTGGCGTGAGAATGATTTTACTTTTCTTGTTCATTCTGTGGGTTGATGTTTTCAAGTATCTTTATTAAAGTTTCGCCGTCTCCTTTAAATTTCAATGAGTCTAATCGTCCATTTTTTAGATACTTTATCTCGATATTCACTTGCGGTTGAGGCTTGTTTATTTCTTTATTCTCTCCTATTCTAAATCTGACTGCAATGTAGTGGGCAATGATATCTATTATTGTTGGAAGAATTACTGAATCAATTATGAAGATTTGTCCAAACCAAATGTCATATGACCTCCTCTCCAAAATATTTGAATTTAATTGCAAGTCATATGATGTAGCGCACTTTATCATGCTCAATTTAAAATGTTTGCTTAAATTAAGGCTGTCTTCGGCATCAATTAAATTATCCTCACCTTTCCCAAAATTTTCAGGTAAACAAAGAACCTGATATTGAGTAAGCGTTTCTGCTCCGATAGTGTCGCTGCTAATTTCCATTAGAGCAAGTTCAAGCATTTCTTTATTCATCATTTTTTATGTTTATTATTTTCTACCAACGGTTGCATTCACGCAATAACATGCGGCAATGCAACCTGCTTACGCAAGTTAAGCATAAAAAAGAATACGCCAAAAATATGCGGCAATGCAAATAGAAATAGCAACATTGCCGCAAGTTTTACAGATCAAGGACATCAAGGGGCCTAATAATTTTTGCTTAGCTTTTGTTGTTATGTGGGTGTAAATTTCCCCACTGGTCGTAGCCTTTCCTATGGCCCGAGTAGAGACATTCTTACTTTTTTGTCTTATTCTCAAACAAAAACACCCCATTTTTATTGGCGATAATGATGTCAATCTTTTTGTCTTTGTTGATGTCTTGGGCTACAATGTTTAGGCCGGCACCTGAGTCGTTGTCTATCAGGTATTCTTTCCAATAAGGTTTTTGGGTGGGTGTAAATTCAAAATACAAAAGCAAAGCTGCTTCTGCGTCGCCTGGGTCACGTCCATGATGTGCCAAAAAGCGTTTGCCCGTGATGTATTCTTTACGGCCGTCGCCGTTCAAATCGGCCATGATGGAGGAGTGCGTTTGAGCGGTGGCTTGGCTCATCACGTGCGTCACAAAGTTGATTTTGCCTTGCTCTTCTACTTGCTCGTGAAACCAAATGCCCAAGGCATGGGCCGAGGCACTTACTACGTCGTTTTTGCCATCGCCATTTACATCAAGTATTTGCATGTGTGAGCAGGGTTCGCCCAAATTGGCTGGATGAAACGCCCAATCCCCTGCTGTCAAGTTTTTTGTTCCTTCATACCATCCCTCCCTAACCACAATGTCGTTGAGGCCGTCTTTGTTGATGTCGCCCCAGCCAATGCCATGCGAGAAGATTTCTGTTCCTTTTACGTTTTCTTGGGTCAGGTTAAAGCGTTTCCACTCAGTTTGGCCTTTTTTTAGAGGAGCTTGAAGCCAAATAATCTGTTTTTTGGTTTTGTCGCCACAAAGAATGTCGAGCCGCCCATCACCATCTATGTCAATAAAACCAGGTGATTCGTTGGAGATTCCTACCGAATCGGCGATGATGTGTTTTGCCCATGCCGTAACTTTTTGTTTTTTAGGGTTTTCAAACCAAAAGGCTGGTTTTCCCGGAAAATCAATGATGACCACATCTTCCCAACCGTCTAAGTTTACGTCCATTCCTAAGTTCAAGAACGAATTGCTATATTCTTTGCGAGGATTAAATGCTTTTGACATGCCAAAACCCACGGCCTCTGCTTGACCCGTATTGGGTTCGGCAGGCGCTAATTGGTGCTTGGTCCAAGTAGGGGCTTCAAACCAATAATAGCCTGCTACAATGTCGAGTTTGCCGTCTTTGTTCAAATCTGCAACGGCTACACCTTCTGAGATAAAATCTCTGGTGAGGGTGGTTTTCTTGAAATTGCTCGACACATCAACGGGGCGTGTTTGGCCGTAAGCGGTTATACACCCCAAAAACATAAAAAGGGTCCACAAAGTAGATTGTCTTGGTTTCATTATGTTGTACAGGTTTGAGTGCTCAAAATACGTTTATTTTTTTGCTCACAGAATTCACGGAAAGCACGGAATTGAGTGCTTGCTTTTGTTTTTTCTCTCACAGAAGTTTCTCAATCTCCATTGCGGATGAAAATCTGAGGATTCTGTGAGCAAAGAATTTAACAGCTCTATTTGCCTAAAATTTTCTCAATAAGCATCTGATTCTCATGGTGTTCGTGCGAACCCATTTTGCCGAGTCTTTCGTTCAATTCTTTGAGTTGCTTTTTAGCTTCATCAGAATTTATCGCCCCCACTCGTTGAATGGTGTAGTTCAAAAACTTAGGCATTTTTGCTTTTTCGGCCATTTGGATTGCCCTTTTAGCATCTATTTCGGCCAATGGTTCGGCGGCATACCAGAGCATTAGTGGTTGGTTATGGTCGGCTTTGTCTTCCACTTTTTGAGTAAGGGCTTCCAACACTTCCCATCGTTGGCTTGGCTCAATGCGTTGCATGGCCGAAGCTAAATACAGACGCACCAGTGCAGAATTATCTTTCTGAGCCAAAGTGCCGAATATTTTCAACGTTTCGGTAGAGATGCTTTTGTTTTCAACTATCAATTGAATGGCCCAGCTTCTCACGTATTCGTTTGGATTAGTTAGTAAATCAGCCAATTCTTTTTCAGTCAGCCCATTGGTAACATGCAATGTCCACAAAGCTCTTAGTTTGCGAGTGGCATCTGGATTTGTGGCCAAAATTGCCTTCAAGGCATCAT
>JBGAVQ010000314.1:0-6256 GCA_044228045.1 Spirosomataceae bacterium | reverse complement strand
CGACTTACCTTTACTGAGTTTATGAATCACTACCGAGTCAACCAAGCAAAAAAACTATTGCTTTTAGACAAAACAGTGACCGAAACTTGCTTTGAATGTGGTTTTGAAAGTTTGTCTTACTTTAACCGAATCTTCAAAAAAACAACGAACGAGAATCCATTGTCTTTTAAAAAACGGCATCGTTAAATTGTTATGGGTTCTTCTTCACCTACGATAAATCCGCAGCACATCACCCATCAAATTGATTTGTGAGAATAGATTAGTAGCCTTAAAATCAGGAGCTTTGATGCCTTCTCCTAAGCAATGTGGGCTTTGAATGACTCTAATTTCATCCCATAAATTCTGTGAAAGAAACGATTCGAGTAGATGAGTGCCGCCTTCTACCAACACCGATTGGATTTTTCGCTGATATAAATCAGCTAAGATAGCATCAATCAAATTGGCCTCAGAGGGAACTTTAATCCATGAAAGATGAGATTCCTGACTGTCTTGAATATGATTATAGACCAGCGTAGGCTGACTTTGGTCAAACAAATGGAGGGCATTAGAAAGACTCAACTGCTTGTCAATCAATACTCTAACAGGGTTTCGTCCTGACCAATCTCTCACATTTAGCCGAGGGTTATCATATAGTGCCGTTCGTGTGCCAACCATAATGGCATCCTCTTGCGAACGCCACTGATGAACCCACTTGCGAGAGAGTTGATTACTGATGGGAGTTGGCTCAAAGTTTGGTTTGGCCACAAAACCATCGGCACTTTCGGCCCATTTCAAGATAAGGTAGGGGCGTTTTTTTTCGATAAAACAAAAAAAACGCTGATTCAAGGCTCGGCCTTGGGCTTCCAGCATACCCGTAGTAATTTCAATACCTGCCTGAAGTAGTTTTTCAATACCTTTTCCAGCTACTAACGGATTGGTATCAACATTACAAATCACAACTCGTTTCACTTGATGGTGAATGAGCAAATCGGCACAAGGAGGTGTTTTTCCAAAATGACTGCATGGCTCAAGTGTGACGTAAACCGTTGATAATGAAAGCAATGATTTGTCTGCAACAGAAGCAATGGCGTTTACTTCGGCGTGGGGTTGGCCGTATTGTTGATGCCAGCCTTCGCCAATAATTTGACCGTTATGCACCACTACGCAACCCACCATTGGGTTAGGCGCTACCATCCCTTGACCCAGCGTTGCCAGTTCGAGTGCTCGCCTCATAAAGAAAGTATCCTGTTCGCTATTGCTATTCATGTGTGATTTTCCGAAAAGTTATCGAACTTTGCCTTACAAAAATACAGTATGATTTCTTCAAAAGCCTTATTTGATAATCTCACGAGCCAGTTATCTGCATACTATCCCCGTTTGGAGGCACAAAGTATCGTTTATTTACTTTTACACCACTACTGTCAAGCTACCAGAACGGACATTTTACTTAACAAAAACCTTGATGACCACACTGATTGGCCAAGCATCATGGCAAGGCTCCAACAACATGAGCCAGTGCAGTATGTGATAGGGGAAGCCGATTTTTACGGTCGAAAATTTGTGGTGAATCCGTCCGTGTTGATTCCACGACCCGAAACCGAGGAGTTAGTTCAATGGGTTATTTCAACAGTAAAGCGGTGGAGTAAGTCCACGACACAGCCAATCAAACTTTTAGATATTGGAACGGGTAGCGGGTGCATTGCCATTACTTTGGCAAAAGAACTTCCGCAGGTGCAGGTATGGGCATGGGATGTGTCGGCAGAAGCGCTTGAGGTAGCTCGCCAGAATGCTGAACGCTACCAAGCCACTATTTTTTTTGAGCAAATAGACGTGCTTGCTTACGACCCAACTTGTGCTTCATTAGATGAATTATTTTTAGCAATTGTAAGTAATCCTCCCTACGTAACATATTCAGAATCAAAGCAGATGCAAGAAAATGTATTGTTATATGAACCGCACTTGGCTTTGTTTGTAGCAGATGATGACCCCTTGATTTTTTACAAGAAAATTGCCCAAATAGCCCAACATTGCTTAGTGGCAGACGGAGGTTGTTTTATGGAAATCAATGAGCAGTATGGCACCGAAACTAAGCAACTTTTTGAAGAAAAGTCATTTCAATTGGTTCAATTATTGCAAGATATTCATGGAAAAGAGCGTTTTGTTGGGGCGTTTAATACTCACTTACCTAATTAAAACAATAAAGTACCACAGTAATATATGAAAGCAATTTATTCGATTGGTTTATTGATAGTTTCCAATGTGTTTATGACCTTAGCTTGGTATGGGCACTTACAATTCAAAAATTACCCGACATTACAAAAGTTGGGACTTTTTAGTGTGATTTTGATCAGCTGGGGCTTGGCATTGTTTGAGTATATCTTTCAAGTGCCAGCCAACAAAATCGGGTATAAGGGCAACGGCGGGGCGTTCTCAATGTTTGAGCTAAAAACCATCCAAGAAGCCATCTCGCTGGTGGTTTTTACGCTTATGCTGGTGTTTGTGTTCCGCACCGAAAAGCTCGCCTGGAACCATGCAATAGGTTTTGGGCTTATTGTACTGGCTGTTTACGTTATTTTCAAAAAATGGTGATTTTAGTTTACAGTGGAGTCAGTTTACAGTAAAAGACAACGTTTTTTTACTGTAAACTGGTCACTAAAACTCATAAACTGCGCTATTTCTGTACCGAAAACTTATACACCGTAGTGGTACGATAGGTTTGCCCAGGATTAAGTACCACCGATGGGAACGAAGGCTGATTAGGTGAGTCAGGATAGTGTTGGGTTTCGAGGCACAGCCCAAAGCGTTTTTTGTACACAGCATTGTGCTTGCCAGTAATAGTACCATTCAAAAAATTACCTGTGTAGAACTGTACGCCAGGCTCGGTGGTCAATACCTCCATTTGACGTTTTGAAGTAGGGTCAACCACCGTAGCAAACGACACAAGCGAACTATCTTTGCGGTCAATTACCCAGCAGTGGTCATACCCTCCACCATTTTTTATCTGCACATCGGTTGTGTCGTCAATCCGTGTGCCAACTGCCGTAGCTTGCATAAAGTCAAATGGAGTACCTTTTACGTCTTTTAGCTCACCTGTCGGAATTAACGTCTTATCTACCGATACAAACTTACTGGCCAGTAACTTAACTTGATGGTCGAGTATATCTCGTTTGGTATTGCCAGTGAGGTTAAAATAACTATGGTTACAAAGGTTCACAATGGTTGGCTTATCGGTAGTAGCCTCATAGTCAATGGTTAGGGCATTTTCGTTATCCCAAGTGTAGGTCATGGTTACGTTTAAATTTCCCGGAAAACCCTCTTCGCCATCGGCACTAAGATAACTCAACTTTAAGCCAACACTGTTGTCGGTTTTTACCTCTTCGGCTTTCCAAATCACTTTATCAAAGCCTTTTTTGCCTCCGTGAAGGCTATTCGGGCCATTATTTTGGGCTAATGTATAGGTTTGTCCATTTAGGGTAAATTTACCTTTGGCAATGCGGTTGCCGTATCGGCCTACGGCAGCACCAAAAAACGACGTTGCTTTTAAATAACCCGCCAAAGAATCATAACCAAGTACCACATCTTCTATGGTGCCGTCTTTGTCAGCAGTATTGATAGAGGTAATGATTCCGCCATAGTTTGTTATTTTGACGGTTTGCCCGTTTGCATTAGTAAGGGTGTACAAATCAACGGGTTGGTTATCTACTGTTCCAAAAGCAGACTTGGTAATAGATGGCATGGTTTCGGTTTTTTCTTGTTGTTTGGTTGAGGTTTGGCAAGATGCCAACAGAGCGACAGCGAGTGTTCCTGTTAATAAAGATAGGAGCTTCATGTATAAAAAGGTTTAGAGTTATAAAAGTGTTGTGTCCAAAAGAAAGCAGGGTACAGACCTACGGCTGTGCGCCCCAGAGCTATGCGCCCCAGAGCTATGCGCCCCAATACCGGCACCTTATATGGTTAAACTGGATGTCCCTTGCGTAATGCGTACTCGATGTGTAACTAAGTCAATACCAAACTGTTGTTGATAGGCGACAGACATGGTTTCCACAAAAGTATCAAGCGCATCAGTTCTTACCAAATTGATGGTGCAACCTCCAAATCCGCCGCCCATCATGCGGGCACCCAGTACTGCTTTGTTGGCACGAGTTTGCGCTACCAAAAAGTCTAATTCTGGACAACTTACTTCGTAAAGGTACTGCAAGCCATCGTGGGTTTCGTACATTTTTTGCCCAAAAGCGACCAAATCACTTTGTTTGAGGTCAAAGCAGGCCGCTGGTACACGCTCAATTTCTTCGATCACATAACGACATCGGCGATACACAACTTCTGGAAATTCATTCTGATGCGCTTCGAGCATAGCCGAGCTTACATCTCTCAATAAAGTAATGGATGGATAATGACGCTGGAGAAGCTTCACCCCAGCCTCACACTCTTGCCTCCGCACGTTGTATTCTGAGTCACCCAGCGAATGTTTTACGGCAGAATCACAAAGAACTAATTGATAATCAGTAGATTCAAACGGAAAATATTCATAAGTTAGCGAACGGCAGTCTAATTGAATAACCGAGTTTTGTTGCCCAAACATTGAGGCAAATTGATCCATGATGCCGCACTTAACCCCCACAAATTCATTCTCGGCTTTTTGAGCCATTTGAACCATTTCTAAGGTCGAGAAACCTAATTCAAAAAGCTCGTTCAAGCAAAAAATCAAGCCACATTCTACCGCCGCCGACGAAGACAAGCCCGCCCCTGTGGGAATATTGCCACCAAAAACCAAGTCGAAACCTTTGATTTCTTTATTTTTTTTCAGAATTTGCTCAACTGACCCCATCAGGTAATTGAGCCAACCCTGCAAACTTGGACGGAGGTGATGTATTGAAAAACTATCTGCAGCTGATAAATTAGCTGCCCAAATTTGGCATAAATCGTCGGTACGAGGCGAAATGGCGAACCAGATTTCTTTGTCAATGCTGGCTGGAAGCACAAAGCCCCCGTTGTAGTCAGTATGCTCGCCAATGAGATTGATACGCCCCGGCGAGCGAACAAGTAAGGTAGGAGAATAACTAAACTGTTGAACAAAAAGGTCTTGAATGTGCTGGGCTGTCATAAACGATTGTTTTCGAGGCAACAAAAGTAGGAAACCCGCTTTCAAAAATGGGCTTTTGGTGTAAAAAAGTTGTATTTACTGCGTCGGCATAGACTTAATCCACTCCCGCACTAAGGCTACCCCCTCTCGGTGGGTTATTTTTCGGCCCAGTTCGGGCATCATCACGCCTGGGTCGGTAGATTCCATTCTATATAGTAAGATGGATTCGTCGGGTTTGCCTGGCTCAATGCTGTACTTGCGGTCTCCTGAGCCACGCCCTGCCGCCACAGGTGTTTTGTGAATACCCCACGCCGTAGGATCACTTTCGTAAAAACCCAACAACAAGCCCGACGTACTGGCTGGCCCTCCTGAGCGATGGCAGTGGGCGCAATTAATATCGAGCCAAGTTCTGGCACGAGCTTCTAAGCTTCCGGTTTCGGGCTTGTTCCACACAGGGGCTTTGGGGCAATCTGCTAAGGAGGGCAATCCAGTCAAAATTCCGAGTTTCTGCCATTTAACAAGCTGGTTTTCACTTCCATCTGCATAAGTCAACTCCCCATTCAATTGCCGAACCGATGGGCCGATCGGGGTCATAACTTCGTTACGGTTGTGACAACCTTTGCACTGGTTTAGGTTAGGCATTACGTAAAGTTGCTTGCGTTTTTTGCCTTCGATGTCTATATAATTTACCTCTGCTTCTTCGCCAGCTACTTCAAGAGTGGCATCGGTTTGTTCGTCGTTCCAAACGTATTCGAGGGCTTTCCAACCATTTTGTTCATGAATCAACAAGCGGGTTTCCATAATACGCCGACCTTTTGCTGGGTTACGAAAGTCATGAGGGAAGTAAAAGGTCTTGATGATAGTAGTCCCTACTGGAAACTCCAGCACTTCTTTTTCGTTGTAAGGTACAGTTGCGCCTTCGGGTAGTTTCACAAAGCGGAGTTTTTCGGCATAATCTGAAAAAAGTGGCGTGTTGAGTGCATAGGGAATTACACCACTAACGGGCTGCTGATCAGCAAGTTTGCCTGCAAAAAAGCCATATTCAGAAAGGTTCATTTTGGGCGCAAATGTCATGTTGTCTGTTCCTGACCGAAACGAGACAACCACACTCAATACTACTAAGAACAATAAAATGAGAATGTATTTTTTCATAAAAAATCGCACAGTTCACAAGTCTGATAGATGAAGTAAGAA
>JBGAVQ010000313.1:0-6320 GCA_044228045.1 Spirosomataceae bacterium | reverse complement strand
GTTGGCCGTTGCTATACCCAGCTTTGGGCTCTCAGCTCCGTATGGCGCCACTACCGCCGCCCTTCAAGAAATGATGCCTAATCAAGTGCGGGCCTTGGCTTCTTCCATCTTTTTATTTATCCTTAATCTCATCGGCATAGGCTTAGGACCTACCTCTGTGGCCTTATTTACTGATTATATTTTTAAAGACGAAAACGCCATTCGCTATTCGCTGGTTTTGTTGTTTCTGATTGGTGGTGGCCTTAGTTTAATTGGAACCTTGTTGGCCCTAAAACCCTATCGAAAAGCTATTGAAAGCATCAGAGAATCAGGACATTGATTGATATATTTTTGACAAGTGCTATAAACAGATTTGAACTAATCTTATGATTATACAACAAAAAACATTCCTTATCACAGGCGGGGCTTCGGGGCTTGGATTGGCCACCGCCAAAATGATTGTAGAAAATGGCGGCAATGCCGTTTTGCTTGACATTAACGAAGAAGCAGGCCAAAAAGCCGAAAGCGAATTGGGAACACAAGCCCGTTTTGCCAAAACGGATGTGAGCGACGAAGAAGAAGTACAGGCTGCTATTGATTTGGCTATCAGTGCTTTTGGAGGCATCAATGGCGTAGCCAACTGCGCTGGCATTGGCCCAGCGCAACGGGTGGTAGGCAAAAACGGCCCTCATGCTTTGGGGCTTTTCTCGAAAGTAATCCAAATCAATCTCATTGGTACTTTCAACGTCATTCGATTGGCGGCAGCGGTGATGCAGAATAACGAAGCAGGGAGTAGTAGCGAACGGGGGGTCATTATCAACACCGCCTCAGTAGCGGCTTTCGACGGCCAAATCGGGCAAGCGGCTTATTCGGCTTCCAAAGGCGGTATTGTAGCCATGACTTTGCCCATTGCCCGTGAGTTGGCAAGGTTCGGTATCAGGGTAATGACCATTGCGCCTGGTATTTTTGAAACGCCTCTTTTGATGGGAATGCCCGACGACGTAAAGGAGTCGTTAGGACAACAAGTACCGTTTCCGTCACGTTTGGGGCAACCGGATGAGTATGCCGCCTTGGCGAAGCATATTATTGAGAATCAGATGCTTAATGGCGAAGTGATTCGCTTGGATGGGGCCATTAGAATGGCGGCAAAATAAAAATCTTATCTATCATAAAACGATGTACAAAACTCTGATTTTATTGCTGTTTACTGCTACTACCCTCATGGCTCAAAATGTATCTAAAATAGATTCAGGAGCCATCAATGGGGCCAAATACAGAATTCTTTTCCCCGAAAATTGGAAAGGAAAATTGGTGATGTATGCCCACGGATACGAATTTATGGGGGCAAAACCACTGCAAAGCCAAAATCCCGAATGGATTAAGCGGATGTCGCCGTTTTTGGAGCGAGGCTTTGCCGTAGCAGCCTCCGACTATCAATATCAGGGCTTTGCCTTGCCCCAAGGCGTGGACGATACAGAGGCTTTGCGGACGTATTTTTTTAAGAAATATGGTAAGCCTGACAGTACTTTTATGGTGGGGCATTCCATGGGCGGAGGCATTACGCTGGCCGTAATGGAAAATTTCGACCAGAACTACCAAGGTGCCTTGCCGATGTGCCCGCTGTCGAGTCGTCCGTATTTGCAGTGCCGCAAAGAGTTTGATATTTACGCTACTTTCAACGGCTTATTTCCCAACATTGTCACTCCTTTGGCCGATATTTTCAATTTATCAAAACCTTATCAGGCCCAAGACGGACGAAAAATGTACGCAAAGGCCATGGAAATTAAAAAGGCCATTTTTGCCAAAGATTCGGCCTTGGCTGTTGCTTTTGCCAAGCGTTTTGATTTGAAAGCAGATGATTTGCCATTTTCGCTGTTTTTCAACGAAAATGTGCTACGAGACATTGCCCAAAAAGCAGGCGGCAACCCATTTGATAACACCAATACGGTTTACAGCGGCTTTCCTAATGACTTACTGGTGAACCAAAAGGCGGAGCGATTGCCAGCTACGGTAAGTCCAGATGTTATTTTTAGTAAATACGACCGCACGGGCAACATCAATAAGCCTGTGGTCTTGATTCACACGGTTTATGACCAATTGATTCCGCCTACGTATGGGGTAAGCAATTTTGAAAATATGGTGCATAAACAAGGCAAAGGCCAATATTTTACCGTAAAA
Source organism: Spirosomataceae bacterium (assembly GCA_044228045.1). Classification (GTDB taxonomy): domain Bacteria; phylum Bacteroidota; class Bacteroidia; order Cytophagales; family Spirosomataceae; genus JAXLVB01. The sequence goes on along the minus strand of JBGAVQ010000313.1, from coordinate 4,163 downwards.
TATACCAATGGGCAGGGACACTGCGCTTTTACCCCCCAACAAACCGCCAAAGCATTTGACGAATTAAGAAGTTGGGTGAAAACGGGCATAAAAGTGAAAGCAGGATTTGTTGAGTAAATCCCAAAAAATCAATTTCGTAAATCAAAAATATCACTATGAACCCTCCTTTCAGAGCCGACCACGTTGGCAGTTTATTAAGAACATCCGCAGTCAAAGAAAACCGCCTTAAATGGAAAAAAGGCGAAATTTCAGCCGAAGAATTACGGGCAATTGAAGATGCAGGTATTGCCGAAACCGTCAAAAAATTAGAGTCAACAGGTATGAAATCTATTACCGATGGGGAGTTTCGTCGGGACTATTTTCACCTTGATTTTTTGAAGGAACTGGATGGTGTTACCGTCACGGGCGGCATTGAAGCTAACCCCAATGCCAAAGCAGCCGAAGACGGTTTTACGCCACCAAAATTGAGTGTAACAGGCAAATTGAAGCACGTAAAAGACATTCAAGTAGCTGATTTTAACTACTTAAAGTCAGTTGTGAGCCAAACACCCAAAGTGTCTATCCCGTCGCCAACGATGGTGCATTTCAGAGGAGGACGTAAATCCATTGACATCAATTCGTATCCCGACATGGACGAATTTTTCCATGATTTGTCGGTGGCGTATCGAGAAGAAATTGACCATTTATACCAAGCTGGATTGCGCTATTTGCAGTTGGACGACACCAATTTGGCCTATCTCTGCGACCCCAGAATGAGAGCTGCCGCCGCCGAGCGTGGCGAAGACCCCAACGAATTGCCCAGAACGTATGCAGCCTTAATCAATTCGGTGATTGATGGCCGCCCCGATGATTTGACGGTAGGCATTCACCTTTGCCGAGGCAATTACCGCAGTACGTGGTTTGCCGAAGGGGGCTACGAACCCGTGGCCGAGATTTTGTTCAATAGTATCAACGTAGATGCCTACTTCTTGGAGTACGACGACGAGCGTAGCGGCGATTTTGCTCCTTTGCGGTTTGTTCCCAAAAACAAAAATGTGGTTCTGGGCATTATTTCATCCAAAGTAAGGACCTTAGAAAACATTGACGACCTCGCCAAACGCATTGACGAAGCCGCCCAATACATGCCTTTGGAGCAAATGTGCGTGAGCCCGCAGTGTGGGTTTTCGAGTACCCACCACGGCAACGACATGAGCCATGATGACCAATGGCGTAAAATGGAATTGGTCGTAAATACGGCGATAAAAGTGTGGGGAGAGGCATAAAAGTGTATTTTAGTGATTTGATTCACAAAATATTATGTAATTTTGTGAATCAAATCACTAAATATGATACAAAGGGCAATTGAATCGCAAATAAAATCAAAGCTATTTAGAGGAAAGGTAATTTTGATTTTTGGGCCGAGACAAGTAGGTAAAACTACTTTGGTTAAAAAAATTGTAGCCGAAGCGGGCATTCCCGTTCGTTGGTTAAGCGGCGATGAGCCTGATATGCGCTTGGCATTAAGCAATACTACCTCTACACAGTTTAGAAATTTGGTAGGTCAAGCAAAATTAGTGGTGATTGATGAAGCTCAACGCATTGAGAACATTGGTTTAACGCTGAAATTAGCAACTGATAACTTTCCCGAAATACAAGTCATTGCAACGGGTTCATCAGCATTTGAATTAGCAAACAAAATCAATGAACCCTTAACAGGACGCAAGTTTGAATTCTTTCTTTATCCGTTTTCGTTTGCAGAATTGAGTCATAACCAAGGAGTTTTGGAAGAAAAACGGATGCTCGAAAATAGACTGATTTTTGGAGCTTATCCAGAGGTTATCAATCAGCAAGGGAACGAGCGTGAAGTTCTTAATTTATTGACTGATAGTTATTTGTACAAAGATTTATTTGCTTATGAAGGCATAAAGAAATCATCTTTGCTAAGTAAAATTTTATCGGTATTGGCCTTGCAAATGGGTAGCGAAGTTTCTTATCACGAATTGAGCCAGCTGGTGGGTGCGGATAAAAATACAGTTGAAAAATACATTGATTTATTAGAACAAGCTTTTGTGGTTTTTCGACTTCATGCGTTCAGTCGTAATATTCGCAATGAACTGAAAAAGTCAAAAAAAGTGTATTTCTATGATAATGGTATCCGAAATGCAATCATTGGAAATTTTCAAGGGATTTCAGGGCGAACAGATGTGGGTGCATTGTGGGAAAACTATTTAATGTCTGAACGCTATAAAGTAATAAAATATCAACAACTGTACGGTGGGCGATATTTTTGGCGCACTACTCAGCAGCAAGAAATAGATTATTTAGAAGAACGAGATGGAAGAATGGAAGCTTTTGAATTTAAGTGGAATGCGAACGTCAAAGTAAATTTCCCCAAAACGTTCACCGAAGCCTATCCAGAATCGAACACTAAATTAATTCACCCTCATAATTATGAGGAGTTTTTAATGGAATAAAATAAAACAAATCCCCCACTGGGGGCAAGGGGGCTTATGATAGACATTCAAAAAATCACCGCCATAGACGTACACACCCACGCTGAGGTATCGTGCTGTCAGCCGCACGACGATTATCGGTCGGAGTTTGACGTGGCATTTGCCAAGTATTTTAAGTCAGACAAACGTCCGACGATTCAAGAAACGGCTGATTTTTATCGGGACAATAACCTGGCTTTTGTAATGTTTACCGTTGATTCTGAACATAACGTGGGCAAACGGCGTATTCCGAATATTGAAGTAGCCGAAGGAGCACTTAAAAATGCTGACGTGATGATTGCCTTTGCCAGCATTGACCCACACAAAGGCCGCATGGGTGCACGTGAAGCCCGTGATTTGATTGAAAACTACGGCGTAAAAGGCTTTAAATTTCACCCAACGGTGCAGGGATTTTACCCACAAGACAAGATGGCGTATCATCTCTACGAAGTCATTGCGGAGTACAAACTGCCGATGTTGTTTCATTCGGGACATTCGGGCTTTGGCTCAGGCGTGCGGGGTGGTGGCGGACTTCGTTTAGAATATTCTAATCCCATTCACCTCGATGACGTAGCCATTGATTTCCCTGATTGCCCTATTATCATTGCCCACCCAAGTTGGCCTTGGCAAGACGAAGCCCTGTCGGTAGCCATGCACAAACCCAATGTCTATATTGATTTGAGCGGTTGGTCGCCCAAATATTTCCCCAAACAATTGATTCAATACGCCAATACGATGCTCAAAAATCGGATGCTTTTTGGTACAGACTTCCCGCTCATCACCCCCGAACGTTGGATGAAAGATTTTGAGGAAGCAGGCTTTAAAGAAGAAGTAAAGCCGCTGATTTTGAAAGAAAATGCGATCAAAATGCTGGGGTTATAACTCAAACGCACAGTGGCCAAACGTATTTCATCGAAAATTCCCATTCTTACGCCATCTCAATTCGATGATTATATTTTCATGGGCTGGAAAGCGCCTAATTCAAATTTTTATGATAAATTTCATATCGAACGCATAGAGAATTATAAAAAGAATCTTACGCTACCTTTACCCCCACATCGAAGATCAGTCTATTTCTTCATTTTTATTACACAAGGTCATGCTATTAGAAGTAAGGGATTGACCAATTATAAAATTGAGCCTAAGCATTTTTTTTTCTTACCTGCCAATCAAATTACGGCATTTGAGCATATAAGTGAAAATATCGAAGGGTATTATTGCCATTTTAAGTCCGAAATTTTTAATCAACCCATGATTAAAATTGATTTAGAAAAAGATTTTCCTTTCTTTCAATTGACCGCTGAGCCCTTGCTAAGGGTAAACGAACCTGAGCGTTTCGAACAAATCCTCCAAATTCTTTTTGACGAAAACCAAAAAAATCAACAAGCACGTTTTAACTTAGTTCCTATCTATTTGCTTACCTTATTTGCTGAGCTAAAACATCAAGCCCAAAACCTTGAAGTTCAATCTAAAAATGCCTCTACCTACATTACGCAACGCTACAAAAATGCACTTTCTGAACTGATTTATGAGAAAAAAACAGTGCAAGAATATGCGGATTATTTGGCAATCTCTGCCAATCATCTACATAAATGTGTAAAAGCAACTACTGGCAAATCTGCTCACGAATTATTAGATGATATGCGAATCTTAGAGGCTCAGGTTTTGCTCAAACAAACTGCATTGAGTATC
>JBGAVQ010000312.1:0-6465 GCA_044228045.1 Spirosomataceae bacterium | reverse complement strand
TACTATCCTGTGGTATGGACAAACAAAAAGTATAAAATGCTTTACATCAATATGGGACACAACGATATTGATTATGAACACAAAACCAACAAAGAATTGTCGTTTACATTTACCAGCAACATGCAAAACAAGCTGATTATTGATGGATTGCTATGGCTGGGGAAAGGCAAGAAATAACGTAAGATTGCAGACAAACACAACGAGCAGGCAATGTGATTGCCTGCTCGTTGCACGTCAATAAAAGACTCTTCAAATCAAAATTCTTCTGTTTTAGCAAAGAAAAACGAGCCTTCAATGGCGGCGTTTTCGTCTGAGTCAGAGCCATGAACGGCATTAGCTTCGATAGACTTAGCATACAGTTTGCGAATAGTGCCTTCTTCGGCATTGGCAGGGTTGGTGGCTCCAATCAGCTTGCGAAAATCGGCAACGGCATTATCTTTCTCTAAAATAATAGCCGTAATAGGACCCGACGACATATACTGGCATAAGTCTCCATAAAAACCTCTTTCTTTGTGAACAGCATAAAACTGCCCGGCACGCTCAGGCGTGAGCAGGGTTTTCTTCATGGCCACAAGACGGAAACCCGCTTCTTCAATCATTTTAATAATAGCCCCTGTGTAACCAGCTTCGGTAGCATCGGGCTTAATCATCGTGAAAGTTCTGTTTGACATAGTTTTTGTTTCAAGTTCTTCCTCCAAGTTGTCAATTTAACATGCTCAAAGTCTTTCAATTCGCAAAACATGGCTTGTTAAACGCCGAACTCGTTGGTTTTATCCGCAAAAGTACGTAATTATCGTCATTTTCATGGACTCCTTACCGAAACTTTGCAGGAAATCTCATGTTTTCTCTCTACCTTTGCGCCTCAAAAAACCGATAGCAGCTGGCGAATAGCCAATATGATTTTGGTATGAAACAATTGACAGACAATAGCTTACCAATTATTCATTACTAACTATTTGCACTTAAACCACCCATGCAACGACTTGACGAACTAAAAGCCTTGCTCAGTAGCCCCAAACGGGTGGTTATTACAACACATCATAAGCCTGATGCCGATGCCCTTGGTTCTTCGTTGGGTTTGGCGGGATATCTGCAGAAGAAAAATCATCAGGTAACGGTTATTACGCCGTCGGACTACCCCAAGTTTTTGGCTTGGATGCCCGGCAACGAAACAGTGATAGAGTTTTCTGAAAAAACAAAAGCCACTGTAAATCAATTAGTTCAAGACGCAGAGCTTATTTTTTGTCTTGATTTTAATGCGCTCTCTCGTATTCAAGACATGAGTAACATGGTGCGCCAAGCTTCGGCTATTAAAGTGATGATTGACCACCACTTGCAGCCCGAAGATTTTGCGCAGTTTACATATTCTGATACCTCTGCAGCAGCCACAGCCCAGCTTATTTTTAAATTTATCCAATTGCTGGAAGACGAATCACTAATTGATGTTCCGATTGGTGAATGTTTGTATGCTGGCATATTGACCGACACTGGGGCGTTTAAATACCCCAGCACCACGCCAGAAGTACACCAGATTGCGGCATCTCTTATTGAATTAGGCGTTAATACCAACCGCATCCATCGCCTCATTTATGACAATACCTCACTCGAACGATTGAAGTTTCTGGGGTATGTATTATCTAAAAAATTGGTGGTTTTGCCAGAATATCATGCGGCCTACATTGCCATTACCAACGACGAACTCAAACGATTTCACTCGCAAACTGGTGATACTGAGGGCATTGTAAACTACGCCTTGTCTATTGAAAACATCAAGATGGCTGCGCTTATGGTGGACAGAACAGATATGATTAAGATTTCGTTTAGATCAGTTGATGCGTTTTCGGTTAGTGATTTTGCTCGAAATCACTTTGAGGGCGGTGGGCATAAAAACGCTGCTGGTGGCAAATCATTCCTATCGTTAGACGCAACTGTTGATAAATTTCTGTCGTTTTTACCTTTTTACAAAGAAGAACTAAATCAATAGTGGTACACCCTATTGAAAACCCATTAAACCAAACACAAATAGAACCCCTACCAACTGCAATGTTAAAGAAACTCACCTTATTGGCACTAATGGCTTGGTCGTTTTGGGCCTGTGACCAAAACAAAGTCAACGTAACTGACTCAGGCTTGAAGTACCGATTTTATGAACATGATGAAAAAGGCCGTAAAGCCAAAATGGGCGAGATACTGACCGTTCACCTCGAACTCAAAGCTCAAAGCCCCAAAGACACCGTTTTAAGGAGTACTTACAAAGAAGCAAGCCCTCTAAAAATAGTGCTTCAAGCATCGGCTTTCAAAGGAAGTTTTGAAGAAGGTCTTGCCATGCTTGCAAAGGGGGATAGTGCTACTTTTTTTGTACCAGCTGATTCATTATTCGGCAAAGCCATGCAACCGCTTCCACCTTACGTAGCCAAAGGATCTGACTTGGCTTTTACCGTAAAAGTATTGAGCATTATGAGCCGTGAAGAACATGAAAAAGAAATGGCCAAGCAAGCCGAAGCACAAAAAGGCTTAGATGCCAAGATGATTGCTGATTTTTTAGCAAAAAATAACATCAAAAACGCTCAGTCTTCTCCATCGGGACTTTCTTATGTAATAAGTCAAGAAGGCACAGGTGCTACCCCAACCAAAGGTGATTCTGTTACGGTACGCTATACTGGCAAGCTCTTCAGTGGTAAAGTATTTGACTCAAATGTTGCAGAAGGTATTAAATTTCCGGTAGGTGTAGGCTGGGTGATTCCAGGCTGGGACGAAGGTTTAATGAAACTCAAAAAAGGCAGTAAAGCTACACTTTATGTACCTTCGTCGTTAGGTTATGGTGCCGAAGGTGCAGGAGGTGTAATTCCACCAAATGCTGCTTTAGTTTTTGATGTTGAGATTGTGGACATTAAGAAAAAATAAGTCTTTCGCTATGCGAAAGACCCAAAATTGAGCGTTTTAACAAGGGGTTGGGTCATACAAACACCCAACCCTTTTGCTTGAAACCAATGCTAACATGATGAAAAACTATCCATTTGTTGCCTTCTTATTGATTGTGCTGGGTATTGCAGGTTGCGGCCCATTAGAATCTGAAGAAGAAAAAAAAATTAAAGAAAACGAGGAAGAAATTCAAAAGTATCTAACTAATACTGGCCTCCAAGCCCAAAAAACAAGCTCTGGACTATATTATGTTATTACGCCTGGTACTGGTTCACGCAAACCTCAAACAGGCGAAACAGTATCGGTTCATTATGTTTTTTCTCGCTTAGATGGCTACAAAATTGATAGCTCGTTGGTTTCGTTAGGGCGACCATATTTGTTCCCCATTGGGGCGGGGGTAAATCCGGCTGGCATTGAAGAAGGCATAAAACTCATGAAAGAAGGCGATAAAGCTACCCTTATCGTTCCGTCTATTTTAGGTTATTTTAATCGCTCCTTTGATCAGCTACCTGCGTATTCTGTTATTCGATACGACGTAACTTTGCTTTCAACTCGCTCAGAAGAAGAACAAATAACCGAATATATAGAAAAAAACAAGCTGACTGTAACCCAAAAAACAGATGCCGGCGTACGCATTGTAATGACTCAGACCAATGCAATGGGGGCATTGCCCAAGGCAGGTCAGTTGATAGAGGTAAAATACAAAGGTTCTCTACTGCGTGATATTCGCAAGGTAGTTAGTGGGCAAGTTATCTACGAGCCAACCTTTGACTCTGGCACCTTTTCATTTAATTTAGGTGGTAATGTAGTTACTGGCTTCAACGATGGGATTTCTAAACTTCGAGTAGGCGAAAAAGCAAAACTAATTTTCCCTTCATCGCTCGGATATGGCTCAACAGGCACTGGGGCTATTCCACCATTTACCCCATTGGTATTTGAGGTAGAAGTATTAAGTGTGCAGTAACAATGAAACACCCATGCAAGTAACTAATTACAGAAACGAGTGGGCGTTAAATCAGATGAATTTGACTATGAAAAAACAATCAATTGCTTGGCTTTTGCTAAGTTTAGTAGGGCTAATCGGCTGTTCGGTACTGTCTGAAGGTGACCGTTTGAATCAAGAAAGCGATAGCCAAATACTACAATATATTTCAGCAAAGGGGCTTTCAATGCAAAAAACAGCCTCTGGTATTTATTACAACATTACCAGTGGAGGTGGCAGCAGAACCCCCAAATTGGGCGAACAATTAGCCGTTCATTATGTGCTAACTCGCTTAGACGGCTACAAATTTGATAGCACTAATATTTCAGCCAACAAACCCGATTATTTTATATTTGGCTTGGGCCAAAAGCTAATAGGCATAGAAGAAGGGCTATCACTCATGAAAGAAGGCGATAAGGCTGTCTTTTTACTTCCTGGCAATGCGGCTTTTGGCAGTAGCTATTTTGATGTACTCCCGCCCTATTCACCAGTTCGCTGCGACATTACGCTCATTTCGGCCCGCACCGAAGACGAACAAATTGATGACTTTATTGCCAAAAATAAACTCACAGTAACCCAAAAATATGACTCTGGTCTGCGCCTTGTTCGCACAACAACCAGTGCTGCTGGTGATACCGTAAAAACAGGTAAAAGTGTAACAGTCATTTATAAAGGTTCTTTACTACGTGACCTCAAGAAAATGGTCTATGGAAAAACCGTTTATGACCCTGTTTTCGACTCAGGTCTGCTTACTTTCACAGTAGATGCAGGTAGTGTAGTGACTGGGTTCAACGAAGGCGTGTCTAAACTCAAAGTAGGTGATAAAGCCCGCTTGATTTTTCCATCATCACTCGGCTACAGCACCACAGGCAGTAGTGGCGGAGGTATCCCACCGTTAGCCCCCTTGCAGTTTGAAATAGAGGTTCAATCTGTTAAATAACTTTACCAAAGCCGTTTATCAAAACGGCTTTCTTTTTGCTATGAAACTGCTTTGCTTTGCCACTAACAACGCCCACAAAATAGAAGAGTTACAAGCCATGCTTGGGCTTACGTTTACACTGAAAACCTTAAGCGAAATCGGTTGCCACGACGACATCGCCGAAACAGGTACTACCCTCGAAGAAAACTCGCTCATTAAGGCTCAGTACGTGTGGGACAATTATCAGATGGATTGCTTCGCCGATGACTCTGGCTTAGAGGTAGCCGCTCTTAACGGCGCACCAGGTGTATATTCGGCACGGTATTCGGGTGTTCACCACAGCTTTGCGGCGAATAATGAGCTACTTCTGGCTAATTTGGCAGGCATTACCAACCGTGCGGCTCAATTCAGGACGGTTATTACTTTGATACTGGGAGGCGAAATACATCAATTTGAAGGCATCATCAAAGGCAACATCATTGACCAGCTACGTGGCACTGAAGGCTTTGGCTACGACCCGCTTTTTGTACCTGATGGTTACGACCAAACCTTCGCCGAAATTTCGCTTGCCGAAAAAAGCCTTATTAGCCATCGGGCTAAGGCCGTAGAGAAATTGGTGGCGTTTTTGGGTCAATAGGATTTGACTGAAAAAATCCATTTATCTACTACGTTTTTTAGTTCATGAAGCTTTTATTTAACCTCTCCGTTCAATAAATCGAAACTTTATGTCTTTAAAATGATTACAAATTTCAGCTATCCTGTTTACGGATTTTGGTTGTTTTAGTGCTGTTTATCAACTCATTAGGACTATAAATAGGCAAAGGTTATTCCTACAAAAGCTAATTTTGGGTGAAGGCGAGGTTTAAGGGAGAACAACCATCAAAAAAATAAAGGTTTATAATTGCTTAAAATACCAATATCTCCTCACCTTTGTCCTTTTGTTTATTTAGTTATGTCTATTATCTCGTTTTTCTTGTAAAGGCTCGGTAAGTGTTGCGATTTAATTCTAAACTGACTCCGTTTCTTGAATTTAGGCTTTGTCGATGCGTTTTCCATTTTAATTGCTGGGTCGTAATAAATGATTCCATTCACCATTTGTGCCAAGAAAAGTTGAAAGTCAGTTCCTGTCCCTAAAATTACGTTGTTACCATATTTGTATTGCCTTTCGTGACCTGTCTCCGAAAGTGACGGAACATAACAAGCCTGATTATGCTTTTTATTCCAATGCAAAAGCATGGAAGAAAAACTCCAAGAAGCTATTTCGTTACCGTCAATGTCTATCAATGCAATCCTGCCATTTGTATTTCTGATTTTGCCAGTTTCTGTATCGAAACCAATAAGTTGCATTTCTAAGTTTGTTAGTTTCAGTCTTTCGTTTACTTTGTGAACTCCTCCGAAATTAATTCTGTCATCTTTCCCATTTTTGTCGGCATAACCATAGTTTCTAAGGAAATATTCTACTCCTTCTGTTTTATAGATTCCACCTGTTGGCTCAGGCGTAAATAAGTACCAAGACACAATTATTTTATTTTTATTAATTTTGCTTTATGAGAGCAAAGCGATATATCAAATTAGAGTCAAGTGAGGTTCTCACTTTGGAGGAAGGCTACAAAAATGTTAGCCATCATCAATTCAAAAGCCG
>JBGAVQ010000311.1:0-6522 GCA_044228045.1 Spirosomataceae bacterium | reverse complement strand
CATTTGGATTTTCTTTTTTGATTGCTTCAATCGCTTCTTTACCTTTTTGCAGGTTACGAACGGTCATAATTACCTGAGCACCTTTTTTGCTCAAAACTTTTGATGCTTCTAATCCAAGTCCGCTGTTTGCACCTGTGATTAAGATAGTTTTTCCTTGCTGTGAAGGAATGTTGTCAGCTGTCCAATTTATAGTTGCCATTTTCTATTTTTTAAATTGTTAATTATGGCACAAAGGTCGGACAACTTAACTTTGAGTATGTAGCCAATTCTCTGAATGATGTATCCAAATCAAGGATGTTGTTTTACCCAATATGTTTTTTTACTTAACGGTAATTACAAATTGAGCAAAGCGGGTCATGGGTCTTGTGGCCTTGTCTTTCACTTCCAGATTGACCACAAATTTATCTCCGGCTTTTGCATCAGCAGGTACGCTAAATTCTGTCTTATAACCAGTCTCTGCTGAAACTGAAAGACCTTCGGCTTTCCCTTCTTTATAGGTGGAAGAAAAGGCAGGAACCCACCATTTTGCTATTAGTTTGTCGCCATCTGGATCCTTAGCCTCGCCAGATAAAGACACCTTTTCTCCTGCTTTAGCATTGAAATCCAATTGCTTAGCAGTCACTACTGGAGCATGATTACAGTCCTTCGGTTCGGCAATAGCCCAGTCGGCACGTGCTGCCAATTCCTCCCACATAACTATGGTATAATGGTTACTTTTTTTGAAGTGTTCAGGTGTTGGCCCCATAAATGTATTGCTTCTATTCACTACATCTGTACGAAGACCAATGTTGATAAAAGAAGCACACCCAAATTGACAAATACTCCAATCGTTAGGTTTGTAATCAATTCGTGGAAAACTGGCCAGACTTGCCGGCCCCCAGCCCAATTCAGCCGATTTTCCCCAATCCATATAGGTAATAAGTCCATAATTGTAGATAATGGGTTCACCATAGATAGAACGCCCTTCACCCATAAGCCAAATTTGTTCGGGTAGTTTACCGTGTCCTTTTTTGTATGCATCCAAAATGAACTCTTCGTGCAGATAAGGCTGTAAGTCATCAGATGCTCTTCTGTCAGAATTGTAGCTCGCAGCAAAAAAAGAACCATAACTGAAAAAGCCCATGGAGTATCCACCATTTTGTAAACCCGGAAACATCTTATCAATTTTACTGTCAGCTCTACAATTATCTTCTCCGTTACCTCCAATACGAACTTTTGAAGTTACTTTGGCAAGAACCTTTTCCCATTCGGGAGTACCATGGTATTTTTCATAGATGGAGTACAATGTTGAGCCTTCCGTCTCAAAGCGATAATCTCCCTCAAACTCTATATTGCCCACTTTGGTGACACTTTTGATGTATGAAGGAGTAGGATAATTCGGATTATTTTTGCTCATCAATTTATAATCTGCTTCGTAACAACCCATGATTCTATCGAGCCATGTAGGATCTACGGGGCGGTATTCTGTAAGTCCTGCCGCCGTTTTCACACGGTGTTCGCAATGCGTAGCATTACATTTATAATTTGGTGTTATTTCACCCAATGTATGGATGCCGCCGTCGCCGTTGAAATGGTACATCCCTGCTGTCCAGACAATGCCTGCGATATCGTATTGATCGGCATACATCAAACTTAAAATGACACCATTCATGTCATCAGCCTCCAAATCGGTAGTTATCAGAATTCTTGCCTGTTTATTTTTATCGTTTTTTTGTGCAATTGACTTTTGACTAAAAATTATCAAAAGAAGTAGCGAAAAAAATGTAGAAGAAAGAAGATATTTTGATTTCATATAATTCAAACTTTTAAGTGCAAAAAGAATGAAGGCAAATTATAATCATTTGATTTTTAGTAACTTATGCTACTTAAACAATTTCTGGGCAAATTCATCAAGATAGATTCTCCAGCATTTCCAAACGTGTCCTCCTTGGGTTTCTAAATAGGTATATTTTACTCCCAAGCTATCGAGTTTTTCACGGTATTCTTTGTTGGCTTTATACAGAAAATCGTCTTTGCCTATGCCCAACCAGTACAATTTAAAACCATTGTCGTTTTGTTTTTTTAGCCCTGCATCAAAATTGGCATAAATTCCCTGAGCTTCGGCATTCATCAACCTATTTGCCGAAGAAAATACACCCACATAATCGAATGTGTTTTCATAAATTCTTGAGATATGAATGGCATGAAAACCTCCCATTGAAAGACCTGCTATGGCTCTGTGTTGCTTGTCTGGAATGACTCTGTAATTGCCTTCGACAAAGCTTATTATTTCTTTAAAACTACTTTCAAAAGCACCTCTTTCATCGGCACGGTCTTTTTCTCTGCTTGGTTTATAAAAACCCATGCTACTCTCTCCCGGTGCAGCCTCCATTGCCATGTGTCCGTTTGGCATAACCACAATCATTGGCTTGGCTTTGCCTTTGGCAATGAGATTATCCATGATTTGCGTGGCTCGCCCAAAAGAACTCCATTCGCCTTCGTCGCCGCCGTAGCCGTGCAAAAGGTATAGCACAGGATCTTAATACACGACATAAGTGGGTGTATCTAAGCCCCAAGGCTTATTTTTGGGCTTCCGAGTTCCAAAAAGATACACCCAATGCAAGATGCAGAGCGCGAGCTAAAAAAGCAAATAGAAGTCCATTTTGATTGTGACAACTTAATACACGACATAAGTGGGTGTATCTAAGCCCCAAGGCTTATTTTTGGGCTTCCGAGTTCCAAAAAGATACACCCAATGCAAGATGCAGAGCGCGAGCTAAAAAAGCAAATAGAAGTCCATTTTGATTGTGACAAGCGCTATATCAAACTAATTAGTAGGTTGATTATAGCCTTGTTGAAGCTATCGGAGAGTAATCTCAGTAAGTGGAGTAAAGGTATGAGTGGTCATATGTTATTGTCCTCAAAATATCGGTGTTTACAGCGATTTCTGCATATTTTTCGTTTTAGCGGTCAACTTTATTTTGAGGTAGTGTGGGGGATATATGGGGGTGAAGCAGAGGTATTTTTGAGTTTAGACCGCACCGAATGGAAAATGCGAGGTTGTTGGGTACAAGTCTTAATGTTAAGTATCTTGCATAATGGCGTAAGTATTCCTCTTTTATGGCAATGTAGTAGTCGTCACGGTCATAGCAGTCAAACGACAAAAAAAGCCTTGTTTCGCTGCCTTCAAAAATGGGTAAGCCTCAAAGTAGACCAACAACTTTGGCTATGTGCTGATAGAGAATTTGGCAGTAAAGAGTTTTTTGAGAATTGTAAAAAAGCAGGCGTACAGGCTTGTGTTCGTTTGAAAAAAAGCACTTTAGTAAGAGGAGGCAAGGGGGAGAAAAAAGTGTATACTCTTTTCGACAATAGTCTAAGAACCACCTACTTTAAGCCATTGAAAGTGATGGGATTATCGCTTTATTTGTCGGGTCACAAACTCAAAAAAAAGCACCCTAACGATAAAGATGAGTATTTCATAATTGCCTCGGAGAGTTATCGAAAAGATTTGGCTACTGTCTATCGAAAAAGATGGCCTATTGAATGCTTGTTTGCTATGCTTAAATCGCGAGGGTTTAATATTGAAAAGTGTCGAGTAAATCACCCAAAAAGGATTAAAACATTACTTTATGTTCTGGCAATGGCTGTTATTTGGGCTGTAAAAACAGGTCAATACCTAATACAAAATGACAGATTGATTCCTTTGAAAACTTTGAAAAATAAGACCCAACAGCAACTCAAAAGTGTTTTTCGATGGGGATTAGACCAAATTCAAAATATACTCCTCAATAACCTTGATTTTCAATACATTATAAATTTGTGTCGTGTATAAAAAGCACAGGATATTTTTCATGACTGTTTTTTTCATAACCAGCTGGTGTATAAATGCTTATTCGGCGGTCTTTTCCAGATTTTGAGGAATAATACCACGGATGCGAAAGTGTACCATGAGCTACGGCGTTTACTTTGTAATTATCAGCAATGCCATCGCCCACGATAAAAACGTTGCTGATGGTGGCAAAATCACGATAGACATAAGGGTTGTTTGGGTCGGCAGTTGCCACACCATCCACCACAAACAAGTACATGTACATTTCAGATGCCAAAGGTTTGGTGGTTAGTGACCAAACACCTTTTTCGTCTTTGTTCATAGGGATTAAACCTGTGCCTACTACCCCTCCAATGGGATTTTCTGCTACTTTTTCGGCAAAATCTCCAGCTACTTCTACTTTTTTTGCATTGGGAGCAACAAACCTGAAAGTAACCGAATTGTCTTTGTTTACCACTGCCGATTCAACATCTTGTCCTCCAAAAAGATTTTGTTGAGCCGAAACACTCAATACGCTTATTATCAACGCAATAAGTGAGAAAAGAAATATTTTTTTCATCTGAATACTTTGTTAATTTTCGGAGTTATAAAACCGTAATTACTGTTCTTAAATACTTGGTTAAAGTAGGTGTGCCACTATCAACTGCCTGAAGTACCAAGTGTATGGTATCACCTGATTTGGCATCAGCAGGGACTTTAAAGGTAGTTTGAGCTTTGGTAGGGTCATCAATAGCTACCGCAGCACCTTGGTAAGTTCCCACTGGGAAATACCACCATTTCAAGTCAATTTTATTGCCATCAGGGTCTGAAACTGAGGCATTTATTTTGATAGTTTCGCCTGCTTTTGCTCGCATCTCTAAATCGCCTTTAATTACAGGATAATGATTGGCATCTTTGAAATTTGGCGTTACCGACCATTTCATACGAGCAGCCTCAGCGAGGTTTCTCTCAGGATACATATTAGGAAAAGTATGGTCCTCTTTTGCATTGGCATTTCCACCCATACCAAAAAGAGAAGCCATGTCTAAAGGTTTTCCGCTTTTTGCGGCATCAACCACTCTGTTATGCAACATTTTGATGTCCATAGCCATATAAGCTGGGTGTCCTGACCTTGGAGCTTTAGAATTCGGGTCCCATCTGCCAGCCCAGCCGCCCCAAGTTGGGTCTTGCCAAGCCCTCAAACCGTTATCAATCAAATTATAAAAACACCCACTGTCGCCATCGCCATAAAGTGTTCCGATTGGTTCAGGATTTCGCCAAACTATGTAGCCCATTTTAGCAAGTTCTTCAACCGATTCGCCTTTGTAAGGTCCCATCATATCAAGCACATCTCCTTTCACCATTTGCTTGCCATCGCCCCAACATCTCACCAAAGAACCTATTGGGCCAAGACGCATATTTTTGGTTGTCCAATCGGGCGAAGTGAGGTAATTGTACGCACTATTGTCATATCTGCCCATACCGCCTCGTACGTTTAGAACATACATTTCGGGCCAATTTATGGCGATATATTTATTATAAGCATTGTCTTGGTCGCCTGACAAACACAAGACAATTTTTTCACAAACTTTCTTGTAAATCGTATTCCATTGAGGGGTATTTTTGTACTCATCTTCTATGGCTCTTAGTGCTGCCGCAATAGAAGAAGACCCTCCCCAAGCTTGTATAAACAATGGACCAGGTTTGTTATCAAGTATATTTTTTTTAATAAGATTTGACCCATCGGTATTTTCAGAAAAATCGCCCTCGAAGTTGCAGTTTCCATAAACCGTTACCGATTTAAGATAGGCAGGCGTTGGATATTCGGGGTCATGTATTTTCAGATTAGCATACGATTTTTCGTAAGCATCCAGAATATCATCTATAAAACGTTCGTTTTTATCCCATCGCCAAGAAGTTTGAGGTCCCATGCCCAAGTGGTCGTATTCGCTACCTTTGATAAACTGCGTAGTGCCTTTACCATCGCCTCTCCAGTGAAAACGGCTGCTTGTATAAACCAATCCATCTATCTGAAAATCAGTGGCATGAAGCAGAAAGCGAATCATCGAATTGTTATCGTCAAGCTCTGGGTCGGCAGTAACGATGGTGCGAGGTTTTGCTACTTCAAATTGTGCATTTGCTTGATTTATGGAAAAAATAATCGAGCAAAATGCTGTAATTGTTTTTATGAGTTTTTTCATTTTTCTGTAGTAAAACCTATGAGGTTTTTGAAACCTCATAGGTTTGATTAAAGGTTATTTAAAACACATCGGAGCAAATTCCGTCAAATACATTCTCCAAGAATTCCAGTCGTGGTTTCCGATGTTTTCACGGTAAATGTATTTGAAACCGACTTCGTCATATACTTTTCGTAATTCTACCCCACTTTTATAAAGAAAATCGTCAGTTCCCATGCCTATCCAATATACTTTGGGCTTAGCGGCTTGCAATGCCTTTAATTGATTTAAATAAGCAGTTTTATCGAAATTCGGGTCATTTCGGGCAGCCGACCAAAGCCCCATGCTCATTACACCTATGTATTTAAACATGTTTGGATTGGCATTTGTAACATTTTGCGTATGAAAACCACCCATCGAAAAGCCAGTAATGGCTCGGTGGTCGGCATCGGCAATAACTCTGTAATTGCTTTCGATATACGGAATCACATCTTTCACCAAACTTTTTTCAAACACACCCGCTGCCATTGCACCTATGCCTGTGTTGTCTTTTTTCTG
>JBGAVQ010000310.1:0-6578 GCA_044228045.1 Spirosomataceae bacterium | reverse complement strand
TTTTGAATTGGCAGCCAAACCCAATGCTTTTAAAATTCATGTCTCTGCCGATAACCGTTATAAATTGTTTATCAATGAAAAATTAGTGTCACTCGGTCCTGCACGGGGCGATCTTGACCATTGGAATTATGAAACGGTTGATATTGCACCTTATCTGAAATCGGGTAAAAACCTCATCGCTGCCCAAGTTTGGAACGAAGGAGAATACCGACCAGAAGCCCAAATTACGTTTAGAACGGCTTTTATCCTTCAAGGTGCTACGGATAAAGAGGCTTTTCTGAATACAAATGATACTTGGAAATGTTTGCAAGACAATAGTTATCAACCCTTAGTTTTCAATATCAATACCTACTATGTGGCAGGTGCAGGTGAAATCCGCACGATGGAAAAACACCCCAAAAACTGGCAAAGCGAAACACTGGATGATAGTAATTGGCAAAAAGCACAACAACTTTTTAATGGTATGCCTAAAAACTTCCACCGTTATAATGGTTTTTCTACGGGTTGGCGACTAATTCCTTCTTCAATACCTCAAATGGAATTAAAGGAAGAAAGGTTACAAAAAATAGCGAAGGTAGAAGGTAATATTAAACTGCCCACTGATTTTCCTACGGTTAAAAAAGACATTACCATACCAGTCAATGCTACCGTTAAAATCATTTTAGACCAAACTTATTTGACAAATGCTTACTCAAATTTAGTATGGAGTGGTGGAAAATCTGCCAATATATCCATGACTTACGCCGAAGCCTTGTTTAAAGAATTTCCCATAAAAGCGAATCGAAACACTATTGAAGGCATGAAATTTATTGGGCGGTCAGATAGCTTGATTTCTGACGGCAGTATGAACCAGAAATTTACGTCCCTCACGTATCGCACTTATCGTTATGTTCAACTGACGATTCAAACCAAAGATGAGCCGTTGATTTTAAACGATATTTATGGAATTTTTACAGGCTATGTGCCACCGAAACGTATATGGATTGTCCGTATTATGAGCAATTGCAGTATATCGGCGATGGGCGTATTCAAGCCTTAGTCTCGCTTTACAACACAGGCGATGACCGTTTAATGAAAAACGCCTTGAATTTGATGGATTTTTCCCGAATCCCCGAAGGCGTAACGTCCAGTCGGCATCCGTCATATACCCCTCAGTATATTCCTACGTTTTCGTTATGGTACATTGGCATTTTGCACGATTATAGTCGTTATGGTGCAGATTTAGACTTTGTAAAGGGCAAAATGGGCGGTGTTCGGCAGGTTTTTGAATATTTCAAAAAGTACCAACAAGCTGACGGTTCACTCAAAGATGTACCTTATTGGATGTTTACGGATTGGGTAGATTTTAAAGATTGGAATGATGGTATTGGACCCAGTTCACACGGTAATTCTGCCATGCTTGACCTACAATTATTATGGGCTTATCAAATTGCCATTGATTTAGAAATGAAATTTGGGCTGCCTGAATTGGTTGCACGCTATCAAAAAACAATAGACCTTTTAAAAAAGACCATTCGGGATAAATATTGGGATAATGGTAAAAAACTATTTGCTGACCGCACCGAAAAAGATATTTTTTCTCAACATACCAATTCATTGGCTATTTTGACGGGCATTGTTTCTGCGGAAGAAACCCAACAAATAACTCATCAACTATTAACCAATAACCAACTCGCACCTGCCTCTATTTACTTCAAATATTACTTGCATCAAGCCTTAATAAAGTCGGGATTGGGTAACGATTATTTAAAATGGCTCGACAAATGGCGTGAAAATATCCAAATGGGTTTGACGACTTGGGCTGAAACCTCTGATTTGATAAATACACGTTCAGACTGTCACGCTTGGGGTTCGAGTCCCAATATTGAATTTTACAGAACCATTTTGGGGATTGATAGCGATGCGCCCGCTTTCAAAGCTGTAAAAATTGAACCGCACTTAGGCGATATTCAAAAAATCAGTGGTGAAATGCCTCACCCCGACGGTAAAATAGCGGTATCTTATGAAATCGCAAAAGATAAATTAAATGTTCAAATTGAATTACCCCTCTCAGTAAAAGGGCGGTTTATTTGGAAAGGAAAAACGTTTGCTTTGAAGGGAGGAAAAAATAATTTCTTGCTGTAAGAAAAGATACCTCAGATACTATAACTTGCACCGTATTTCTCAATTAAAAAATAGGATAATGAAAAGAAGAGAAGCCATCAAATACACAGCTGCTTTGTTGGGTGGGGTGTTTTCTGCTCCAACCCTTCTGGCGATGAATCGCTGGGAAGAAAGCTCCGTCATCAGCAATGCAAATTTGAGCTTGACGGATACGCAACGCAAAATTGTAGCCGAAGTAGCCGAAATGATTATTCCCAAGTCTGAAACCGCAGGTGCAAAAGATGTAGGAGTTCCCGCTTTTATAGAGATGATGCTGAAAGACTGCTATGATGCCTCTGCACAAACTATTTTTCTCTCAGGCGTAACGGCATTGGAACAAGATAAATTCTTGGAAATGGACGCTACTGCTCGCACCGAAAAACTCAAAAAATTGGAGGCAGAAGCCAAAGCCAATCGTCAAGGGGTGTCGTTTTGGAGATTGATAAAGGAACTGACCCTACTGGGTTATTTTACCTCAGAAGTAGGTATCAAGTCTTCGTTTGAGTACGTGCAGATTCCGACGAAATTTCAACCCATTAAATTAAAGCCAAATCAAAAGGCGTATGCCTATTAAATTGAATTTACGATTGTCGATTTTAGATTTACGATTAATAACCCATAATCGAATTTTTAAAATCGTAAATCGTCATTCCTAAATCGTAAATTAAAAAATGAATCTAAATATAAAATCTCAACCACAAAATACCTACGATGCCATAGTAGTTGGCTCTGGCATGACGGGTGGCATGGCTGCCAAAGAACTAACCGAACGTGGGCTGAAAGTCCTGATGATAGAGCGTGGGCGTGAAATCAAACACGTGCAAGACTATGACACCGCTATGAAAGAGCCGTGGGACTTTGCACACCGTGGTAAAACCACCCATACATCAGCCGAAGAACGCTGGGCAAGCAGCCGTTTTTGGGGATTAGGTAGCGAAGAAGTCGTTAATTTTTTTACCAACGATAAAGAAAATCCATACATCGAAAAACGCCCTTTCGACTGGATTCGTGCCTATCATACAGGCGGAAAATCAATGCACTGGGGACGGCAAAGCTACCGTTGGGGCAAGCATGACTTTGAAGCAAACGCCAAAGAAGGGGTGGGCGTGGATTGGCCCATTCGCTACGAAGATTTAGTGCCTTGGTATGCTCATGTCGAAAAATTTGTGGGCATCAGCGCTCAGGCAGAGGGCTTAGAGGTATTGCCCGATGGGCATTTCTTGCCAGCTATGCCCATGACAGCCCCCGAATTGTATTTTAGAAAAACCATGAAAGAAAAACTCAACCGTCCTGTAACGGTTGGGCGGATTGCCAACCTCACCAAACCTCAACCCATCCATACGGCTTTGGGGCGTGGTTCTTGTCAGTATCGCAACAAGTGTGCGAGAGGTTGTCCGTATGGAGGCTATTACAGTTCATTATCGGGGTCAATTCCTGCGGCGACTCGCACCAAAAACCTCTCAATGTTGCACGATTCTATTGTTTCTGAAATCATTTATGATGATACAAAAGGCAAGGCAACGGGCGTGCGGGTTATCAATCAGCTAACCCATCAAACCACCGAATATTTTGCCAAAATCTTGTTCCTTAATGCAGGGTCAATCAATTCGGCGGCTTTGTTGCTCAACTCAAAATCGAGCCGTTTCCAAAATGGTTTGGGCAACGACAGCGACCAAGTAGGGCGTAATTTGATGGATCACCATTTGGGTTCGGGGGCAATGGCCACCATCGAAGGTTTTGAAGACGATTATATGTTTGGGCAACGCCCCAACGCCCTCTATATTCCACGTTTCCGCAACTGGGGTAACGATAAACAAACATCCTATCAGAGGGGTTTCGGATATCAAGGCGGGGCAAGCAGACCCAGTTGGGAAAGAGGAGCAAATGCCGATGGCTTTGGGTTAGACTTCAAAAAAGACATGACCAAACCTGGCCCTTGGACGATTGCCTTTGGCGGTTTTGGTGAGATATTGCCCGACCCCAACAATCGTATGTACTTAGACCCTACTAAAAAAGACAAATGGGGCATACCGATGATTGTGATGGACGCTGCTTTCAGTCAAAATGATTTGAATATGCGGAAAGACATTCAGTCGTCAGCGGCTGAAATGCTGGATGCCGCAGGTTTCAAAAATATTACTACTTACGACCGCCCTACGCACATGGGCTTGGGGATTCACGACATGGGTACGGCACGCATGGGCCGTGACCCCAAAACTTCGGTTTTGAACAGTTTCAACCAAGTTCATGCTTGCAAAAATGTATTTGTGACCGATGGTGCCGCAATGGCTTCGGCTTCTTGTGTCAATCCATCTATTACCTACATGGCACTCACGGCACGGGCCGCTGACTACGCCGTAAAAGCCTTGAAAAAAAGGGAGTTGTAGTTCTTATTTTAATAGGGTTGGTCAGGATTCGCCAGCATTGCTTACACTGACCAACCTCGGTTATTTTTTCTGAAACATCCAATTCAAGAATCATTTTCCCTCATCCTTCAATGTTTCTAAGCCAAGTTCTATAAACTTGGCTTTGTCTTTTTTCATCAATTCCACCATCGCTTTTCTATCCTCAGGTAGTGTAAAATATTTATCGGCCCACAAGTTGATTTCTACCATGATGGGCAATAAATCTATTCCTTTTTGGGTCAATTTATACAATACTTTGGCTTTGCTTTGAGGGTGTTCCAATTTTAGGATGAGTCCGTTTTCTTCCAATGCCTGCAATCGGGCAGCTAAAATATTGGTTGCTATTTTCTCTCCCGACTTTAAAAAATCGCCATAAGTGCAAGCTTTGTTACTCATTAAGTCTCTGATTATCAACAAAGACCACTTGTCGCCCCAAATATCAAGCGAGCAACTAACGGGGCATTCCGACCTTTTTTTTGATTCTTTCATAAAATAGTTTTAAAATAACTTGCATTTTGAAAGTGATTTGTTTTACATTTGCACTTGCAAAATGCAAGCAAATTTACAAACAACTATTTTACGAAATCAAAATGAACCAAAATATTTTAATTACAGGGGCATCGTCAGGCTTTGGTTTACTGGTAGCCAAGCATTTGCACGAAAGCGGCTATCATGTCATTGGTACCAGTCGCAATCCCGAAAAATACCAAAGCCTTGTACCTTTTAAACTATTGGCATTAGATATTGCCGATGACCATTCTGTAAAGTCATTTAGCAAGCAACTTTTTGCTGAAATCAAGCAGTTAGACGTATTGATAAACAATGCAGGATTTTATTTGTCGGGAATTGCCGAAGAAACGACCATTGAGCAAGGCAAACAACAATTTGAGACCAATTTTTGGGGGACGATAAAACTTACCAATGAGTTGTTGCCGACTTTTAGAAAGCAGCGATTCGGTAAAATAATAACCATTGGTTCTATAATGGGTTTGCTCAATTTCCCTAATGCAGCTTATTATGGTGCTTCAAAACACGCCTTAGAAGGATATTTTAAAGCGTTGAGATTTGAGTTAAATGACTTCAACATCAAAGTGGCAATGGTTGAGCCCATGGCCTTCAAAACCAATCTGTTAAGTGGGTCGGTTGCAGTGGCAGGCAAAATAGACGACTACAACACGTATCGAAATAAAATAGCAGCATTCGCAAAGAATTTGTTTGAAAATGCCCCTGAACCCACACCTGTTATTGATACGCTCATCAAATTGGTGGAAGATAAAAATCCCAAATTCAGCCATCCTGTTGGGAAAGGGGCGTCGGTTTTTCTGGCGATTCAGCATTTTGCCTACAAAACATTTGAAAACTCAATCATTAAAAGCATTAACAAGGCAAAATAATGAGAGCATTCGTAGTAAAAAAATACGGCAAAAAAGAAACATTGCAACTTACCCAAGTAGCAGAACCAACCCTAAACGACCATGAAGTATTGGTTCAAATCCATGCTTCGGGCGTGAATTTATTGGATTCCAAAATTAGAGATGGGGAGTTCAAACTCTTATTGCCTTACAAACCACCCTTTGTATTAGGGCATGATGTGGCAGGTATTGTTACAAAAGTTGGCTCAAAAGCAAACAAATTTAAGGTTGGCGATGAGGTGTACGCACGTCCTGCCGACTTTCGTATTGGTACTTTTGCTGAATACATCGCCGTCGATGAGCGTGACTTAGCACCGAAACCCAAAAACCTAACCATGGAAGAAGCGGCTTCTATTCCATTGGTGGGTCTGACCGCTTGGCAAGCCCTTGTTGAAAAAATGAATATTCAAAAGGGGCAAAAGGTATTCATTCAGGCAGGTTCGGGTGGTGTGGGCACATTTGCTATTCAGCTGGCAAAACATTTGGGAGCTTTTGTGGCTACTACCACAAGTGCTGCTAACAGTGATTTGGTGAAAAGTTTGGGGGCTGATGTGGTAATTGACTATAAAACACAAGATTTTGAAACGATACTAAGTGACTACGATTTTGTGCTAAATAG
>JBGAVQ010000309.1:0-6615 GCA_044228045.1 Spirosomataceae bacterium | reverse complement strand
GGTCAAAACGAACTTTTTGAACCGCTGGCAGGTTGCCCCGAAGTGACCATAACTCAATTGTCTATCTATAATCGTTGGGGTGAACTGATTTTTCAAACAAATTCAACTCCATTTAGTTGGGAAGGTAAGTTAAATGGTGAAAATTGCCCTCCTAACTCTTATGTTTGGGTGGTGGATTACAATTTATACCAAAAGGGGATTTTGAGTAAAGAACGCACTCAAGGAAGTTTATTGTTGGTGCGTTAATGATAGTAAGTGTCATCTTAATCCAATTTCCCCACCTTTTATAGCTTGAATTTCAAGCAAATTCCTTTATTTTTGTAACGCTAATCATACCCTTTTCCAAAATAAATTCCGTATGCGGTTTCTTGCTATTTTAGTGGGATTGGGATTTCTACACGCTCAGGCTTTGGCGCAAACATCGCTAATAGATAGCCTCAAATTTCAATTAAGTCGTATTAGTACGCATTCTTCCTTTGTTACAGATACTACCCAAGCCAGATTACTTAACAAAATTGCATGGGAATACTGTACACCAAATGCTGATTCAGCCTTAATTTATGCAGAAAAATCCTTACAAATTGCCAAGAAAAGTAACTGGAAATTAGGAACAGCCATGGCACTTCGAACCATGGGGCGGGCCAGAATTATCAAAGGTAATTATACCACTGCAACAGATAACCTGTTTGAGTCGCTTCGGCTGGCACAAGAGCTTAATAATCAGATAGAAGTAGCGTATTCTTATCGGTACATTGGTGGGGCTTTTGCAGAAATGATGATGTTTGACAAAGCCACAGATAATTATATAAAAGCCCGCCGCTTATTTGAATATTATGGCATGAATAAGCAAGTTGCCAATTGTTTGGATGACTTAGGAAGCATTTTTTTATATCAAAAGAAATTTACAGATGCCCTTAGCACTTTTGAACAATCTTTGGCAATCAATAAAAGTACGGGCTACCGAGTAGGAGAGGGCTACAGTTTGTGTAATTTAGGAGCTATTTATGCCGAACTGGGCGATAAAGAAAAAGCCATCAGTTCACTTAGAGCAGCCGAAAAAATATTTATAGAAGCCAAGAATAATTACTTTTTGGCTTTAAATAATTATCATTTTTCTAAGTTTTTCAAAAAACAAAACCAACTCATTTCATCCAATCAATATGGTGAACAAGCCGTGAATATGGCGATGGCAAGTGGGCCTAAATATGTAGTTAATCTGGCCAGTAAACTGGTATATGAAAACTACAAATCGCTTAAAAAGTACGAAAAAGCCTTAGAGTTTTTTGAAATTTTTCACCAAAGTCAAGATTTTACCCAAAGCCAAGACATTGCCCGTAAAGTTACAAGTTTGCAATATAGTTACGAAACCGAAAAGCTCAAAAAGTCGAATCAGTCACTAAGCGAAGAAAAAGATAACGAAAAACTCCAAAAAATTGTCTTTGCGGTTTTTGGGGCCTTATTTTTTATTTTGGCAGCGATGCTCCTGTGGAGTAATAAAAAATTGAAGCGTCAAAAAAATCAGATTGAAACACAAAAAGAAGAAATCGGCAACCAGAATACTACAATTTTGGAAGTTCAAAGGCAACTGGCCAAGGCAAATAGAGAACTACGGGATTTTAATCATTTGCTTGAAGACAAAGTGGCAGAGCGAACAGCTGAGTTGCTTACCGCCAATGAGGAACTCAAGCATAAAAACGAGCAGATTCAAGAAGCATTATTTAGAGGGCAAACCATTGAGCGTAAGCGAGTTGCGTCTGAACTTCATGATACACTTGGGGGTACTTTGGCAGCAGTAAAACTCAACATGGAAAGCTTTGAAACGAAGCATCTTAACGATGACGAAAAAGAGATTTACGAAAGTGTTTTAGCCATGATTCGAGATGCTTGTAAAGAAGTGCGGTATATTTCGCATAACCTAATACCCGAAGAACTGGAGGTACACGGACTGGTAATTGCCATCACCAAGCTCATTCACAAGCTCGATGCTGGCAAAATCTACTTTACATTCAGAAGTGAAGGCATTACCGAACGATTGGACAAAACCATTGAGTTTAATCTCTACAACATCTGCCTCGAACTTGTCAATAACATACTTAAACACTCGCAAGCTACACAGGCAGAAATTGAACTAATCCAACATAATAACCTGCTGACCATGCGTGTGTATGACAACGGTATCGGTCATTCAACCAATGGCAAAAAAGGCAATGTGGGTATTGGTCTTAAAAATATTCAATCACGTGTAGAAACATTGCAAGGAAAGTTTAGTGTGTCGTCTGTTCCTGAAAAAGGTTTTGAAACCCTCATTGAAGTGCCTTTACACGTAGCAGTACCCTAAGTATTTGAGCAAAATAAAAGGACGTTTTTAGCAAAATATAATTGCCGACTTTCAGTACAATAACTCACGCAAGACCCACACATTACCACTTAATACCTATGCTAATGGTAACAAGAAATCAGCTGCTTCTTGCCAATTGTTCAAGCGAGTGTATCCGCTTACTTGCACATTGTGGGCTGCTGTAAATAATAAGGGCTGCCCTTCGGTAAAAGCTTTTAGGTTACGCTCGTGATCGTCTATTAAGTAGTCTGCTTTTATCATGTATTTGTGCCCACAAAAGACAATATATCGCCAATCAATAAACGGAAAAAACTCTTGCATCCACTCTAATTTTTCCTTCATTGAAAACGGAAATTCCATGGCAGCCGACACAATAAAAATCTCATAATGCTCATTGAGTTGCTTCATCACTTTTTGAGCATCAGGTTTTACGGTCATTCCTCTGAAAAAACCTTCTTCATAAACCCAGCTTCTAATTTGTTGGTAATGTTCAGGAAAGGCGTATTCCCAGCTAAAATTGGGCGTGTTCATTTTTTCGCTTAAATCGAGGTTGAGACGCTCCAATGCGTACTCCCGAAACCGCCCATTGGCATCGGCAAGTACATCGTCCATATCAATTGCTAATCGTTTCATATTTTGCTTTTTAACAAGTTATTTCAATGCGATTTCCTTCGGGATCCAGCACCACACTTTCGTAATAACCATCACCAGTTCGGCGTGGTTCTCCTATTATTCTGATGCCATCAAGGCGTAATTGTTCAGTCAATTCATCTACCTGTTGTTCATTGCTAACCCTGAAAGCCAAATGGGTAAAACCAAGCCACTCTTGCATATCGAATTCAGACTTTGCGGGAATATTCGGTTTTTGCATTAGTTCTAACCGTGAGCCAGTTTCAAAACTTAAAAAGTAGGAATAAAATGCTTTATTTGGGTTATGATAGCGGTTATTTGCCTTGGCATTGAAATATTTAACATAGAAATCCTTCAAGATTTCAAGTTGATTTGCCCAAATTGCGATATGTTCAATGTGCATAAGTGAAATATTTCTACAAAAAAACGAATAAAAACGTAATAATGCAAATGAAATAATTATTAAATTTGCAAAATAACGAATAAAACCGATATGATGCTCCGTGAAGAACGTCTTCAATATATCCTCAAGCGTTTAGAGGCTAACCAACGAGTAAGTTCCATGGAACTTAGTGAAGAGCTTGCTGTATCTGATGATACAATCCGAAGAGATTTGAATGAAATGGCTTCAATGGGGCTGTTAAAAAAAGTATACGGTGGCGCTATTCCAAGTATTCCGAAAGCACCTACTCCTTTAAAATTGATGGAGCGAGTTGCTTATGCACAAGCCGAAAAACAATTAATCGCTCAAAAAGCAATGCGTTTGTTTAAAGATGGACAAACCATCATTTTGGACAATGGCACTACTAACATGTTAATTGCGAAGAGTTTATCGCCTTCTCTTGCCCTTACAGTTTTTACAAATAGTTTGCCAATTGCCCAAATTTTGTGTGAACATCCTAATGTAGAAGTGATTTTTGTAGGCGGTAAAATCAATAAAAATGCACAAGTAGCCGAGGGTACAGCGGCAACGGGTACTTTGTCTAAAATAAGAGCTGATTTGTGTATTGTGGGTGTGTGTAGTATTCATCCGCAAATTGGTGTGACCACGCCGTATTGGGAAGAAGGTTTAGTGAAGCAGAAAATGGTAGAGATTTCTGAAAAAGTAGTG
This sequence comes from Spirosomataceae bacterium, assembly GCA_044228045.1. Classification (GTDB taxonomy): domain Bacteria; phylum Bacteroidota; class Bacteroidia; order Cytophagales; family Spirosomataceae; genus JAXLVB01. The sequence goes on along the minus strand of JBGAVQ010000309.1, from coordinate 2,536 downwards.
GCCACGGCATGGCGTGACAAATTTAACACTGCCGAAACCTGTTGGGTTTGTGATTATGAAACCTTAGATATTTTGATTACAGATTCAAGCCTTAGTGCTTCCCAATTACTTGACTATGAGGGTAAAGGGGTGGAAATTTGGTGAAGCCTACATGTTTCTACGATACTGCCCCCCCACTTGATAAAGCGCATTTGACAATTGCCCCAAGGTACAAACTTTGGTGGTTTCCATGAGGCTTTCAAAGATATTTTGGTTACTAAGAGCCGCTTTTTGTAAGTCAGCAAGTGCCTTATTGGCCTCATTGGTGTTTCGTTCTTTAAATGATTCACACGATTGCACGGCATAGTCTTTCTCTGTTTTTGTGGCACGAATCACTTCATTAGGAACTACAGTTTTTGAGCCATTAGGGTCTAAAAATGTATTGACACCTACGATTGGCAATTGACCGTTATGTTTAAGCATTTCATAGTGCATGCTTTCATCCTGAATCTTACCTCGCTGGTACATCCGTTCCATTGCTCCCAGCACACCTCCTCGTTCGTTGATTCGTTTGAATTCTTCATAAACTGCTTTTTCTACCAAGTCGGTTAATTCTTCAATAATGAAAGAACCTTGCAAGGGGTTTTCGTTTCGGTTGAGGCCGAGTTCTTTATTGATGATTAGTTGAATCGCCAAAGCTCGTCGCACTGATTCTTCGGTTGGAGTGGTAATGGCTTCGTCGTAGGCGTTGGTGTGGAGGCTGTTGCAATTATCATACAGTGCATAAAGTGCCTGCAGGGTTGTTCTAATGTCATTGAACGTAATTTCTTGGGCGTGCAAACTTCTTCCGGATGTCTGGATATGATATTTGAGTACTTGTGAGCGAGCACTTGCTTTGTATTTGTACTTCATAGCCTTAGCCCAAATCCGTCGGGCAACTCGCCCCATAACCGAGTATTCGGCATCCATACCATTAGAAAAGAAAAATGAAAGATTGGGGGCAAAGTCATCAATTTTCATTCCCCTGCTCAAATAATACTCTACAAAAGTAAATCCGTTCGACAAAGTAAATGCCAATTGTGAGATTGGGTTGGCACCTGCCTCTGCAATATGATACCCCGAAATACTCACAGAATAAAAGTTACGAACCTGATTGTTAATAAAATAGGCTTGGATATCGCCCATCATCCGTAGGGCAAACTCCGAACTGAAAATACAAGTGTTTTGGGCTTGGTCTTCTTTTAAAATATCAGCTTGTACTGTACCTCTTACCTGTTTGAGGGTGTCTGTTTTGATTTTTTGATAAACATCAGGAGGAAGTACTTTGTCACCAGTTGTTCTTAACAACATTAACCCCAAGCCATCGTTGCCTTCGGGGAGTTCGCCTTGGTAAAAGCTGTTTTGGGGGATATTCGCACCAGAGGTCGGAGTTACATTGCGTAAGTATAATTCACACTGTTGATCTATGGCTGCATTCAAGAAAAATCCCAACAACATTGGTGCAGGGCCGTTGATTGTCATGGAAACCGAGGTAGATGGGTCGCATAAGTTGAAGCCTGAATATAACTTTTTGGCGTCGTCTAAGGTACAGATATTTACCCCCGAATTCCCCACTTTCCCATAAATGTCAGGGCGGTAGTCTGGGTCTTCGCCATAGAGTGTCACAGAATCAAACGCCGTAGAGAGTCGTTTGGCTGGCAATCCCTTTGACACATAATGAAAGCGGCGGTTGGTGCGCTCAGGGCCACCTTCACCAGCAAACATACGAGCGGGGTCTTCACCTGTTCGTTTAAGAGGAAACACCCCGGCAGCATAAGGAAACTCACCTGGAACGTTTTCGGTGAGTAACCACTTCAATACATCACCCCAATCTTGATAAGTCGGCAAACTAATTTTAGGTATCTGTAGTCCAGACAGTGAAGTGAAAAATAAATCTTGTTCAATAATTTTATCTCGTACTTTGTACTGATAAACAGTGGCTCTATAGCGTGCCTGAGTGGTTGGCCAATTCTGAATTAGTTGCTTGCATTCAGGATTTATTTTGATAGTAAGTTGCTCATATTCAGTTAGTAGTGCTTCAATTATGGGAGTCGCCTCATTTATACTTTTTAAATATTCAATTACCCCGTTGAGCTGATACATTTTTCGGGCAATGCTTACTTGCTCAGTTACAAAGTGTTCGTATTGTTCGGCACTTTCTACAATTTCTGCGAGATATCGAGTTCGTTCAGGAGGAATAATAGTAGAAGTGGTATTGGCTTGAACCAAAGGCCATGTCGTCTCCACAGGGAAGCCAAATTGTTGAATGATACGCTGATACAATTTGTTCATCCCTACATCATTGAACTGCGCCGCCATCGTTCCAAAAATCGGTAGTTCATCATCTGGTGTGTCCCAGTTGTTATGGTTGCGGCGATACTGTTTGCGTACATCTCTGATTGCATCCAATGAGCCTCGTTTGTCAAATTTATTGATGGCAATAAGGTCAGCGTAATCGAGCATATCAATTTTCTCCAGCTGTGTAGAAGCCCCGTAGTCAGAAGTCATTACATAAAGG
>JBGAVQ010000009.1:0-44578 GCA_044228045.1 Spirosomataceae bacterium | reverse complement strand
AAAAAGCATTAGACGTAACCAACTTCGACAACGCCCAGTCGTATGCCACGTTCTTGAAAAACCAAGAAGTTAGCTATCAAGGACGATTAGACGAGATTAAAACCGACTCCATTCCAGACGTATTTCAGTACCAACTCCGTAGCGATATTTTTTGGCGACTCGGTATGCTCAAAAGTGCCGAAACCCTCAATGACATTGGTGGTAACGTGAACCTAACCTGGACCACCGATGCTAATCAACAGCGTATTTTGGCGTATCCGGTCTCTACGTTGCAAAACAACCCACGTTATGGCTCAGTAGATAATTATAGCGAAGGCTTTGCTCGTATCAAAAAAAACCAAGTATTTGGATATTTGAGTATTTCGGGCATAGAGTCCATTGTTTGCCAATACGAACAAGCCGAACCTTTTAACCAAGGGCGGGCATTGGTCAAGAAATTTGAATGGTTTTTTATAGATTTTTCTGGAAACGAAAGCGAAGCCTTAACCGAAATTGAGAGTGCATCTCCCCTCAAGTGGGGTTTTAGTATTGCTAAATACAAGCAAGCTCCACCTGCACAACCCACTAATAAAAAAGTCGTGAACACGACGGCCAAATTTGCCATTATTGACAATCAATTTGATAAAACTCGGCAGCCTATTTCAGAGTTTTATGATGAAATCACCCCTTTCTTCAAAAGTTCTGACTTGTATTTGGTGCGAATTGGCAAAAAATACGGGCTTATCCGAATTGATGGAAAAGTAAGGAGCGATGTTGTTTTTGACCGAGTTGAGGTAGCAGGCATTGCAGGCTTGGCTCGAGTAGAAGTTGATAAAAAATTTGGTCTCATTGACTCTACAGGCTCTGTTAAACTACCCGCTATTTATGACGAAGTAGGCAGTTTTAACGCATCTGGAGTGGCTATTGTCAAAAACAAAGAAGACATTTTTATTTTACAACTCAACAACTTCAAGCTTAGTAAGCCCTATCAGAGTATTCGTCCGTTCGACGAACAAGGCTATGCCATCATCCAAGACAAAAACAAACGCTTTGGTTTGGTGGACAAAGCCTTTCAAGAAGTAATTGCCCCCGTTTTTGTATCGTTAGGTGCTTTTAACAAGTATAACCTGGCCCCCGCTTGCCGAGAAGAAGGACAGTGTGGGTTTATTCGTAGAGATGGCAGCGAGGCCATTCCGACCAAATACCGTGAAGTGGATAATTTCAACAGCTTCGGTTTCGTGGTAGTACGACAGCTCAACCCAGCTTGCAGTAGTGTCAGCAAATCAGATAAATGCTTACTCGATATAGTAGTTGATCTGAAAGGGCAGATTATCTTACAGCCCGACAAATCGTTTTCTGATGGTTATCGTTATCAACTTACCGACACATTGATGAGTAATTTTTTGCTTGTTAAAACCCTTGTCACTAATGAGTCTGAAGGCGTGAGGCGGTCTTTCTTTCATCTTATTAGCCGAAGCACCAACAAAGCCATCACCCAAATGGGCTATCAATCGGTTAGGGGTTACGATCGTTTGTATAGGTTTGTTGTTCGGCGAGACGACAAATGGGGACTTATTGACACAACGGGAAATATCATAGTAAAATGTATTTACAAAGAACTTCTATCCCCTCGGGAGGGCTTTTATGCTGTAAAGTACGAAAATAACAAGTATGGGTTTATTGATGGACAAGGCAAATTGGTCATTAGCTACGAGTACGACGAAGTAAAAGCATTTAACAATGGCCTGGCAATTGTATCAAAAGGAGAAAACAAGATGGGAATTATTAACCCCTTTAATGCCAAAATAGCCCCATGCGTATTTAAAAACATTGAATACTTAGATACTGAGCATCTTGAACTAACAGAACCCAACGGTGTTAAATACCTCCTCAACATCAAGGGCGAATGCCAATCAAACTGCCCCCAATTTGAGGAAATCTTGCGAAAGGCCAATCAGTGAGGTTTGTGAAAATTAGTTAGTGGTTATTGGGAATTAGTGGATTGGATTTTGCCAATACCTTAACCATACTTTAACCAGCCAACAACTACTTATAACTCTTCTCCCCCACTCTTACTGCTATTGACAGTCGGTTTTCTTCGGGTGGAACAGGGCACGTAAACTCCTCATTATAAGCACAAAACGGATTATAAGCCCTATTGAAATCAATCAGTAGCGAGTCGTTTTTGACCATACCCATCGGAATATCTAAGTAACGCCCACCTCCGTAGGTTTCTTGCTTGCTGGTGGCATCTCGAAACGGCAAAAAGAACATCTTCCTACCCAACTCTTTGTATAAAGTGAGTGTATGTACTTTTCCTTCACGCTCAAACATGGCTTTGCCTGCTATGGAGTAAGCCTCTACTTCGCCGCTTGTCATGCTCATTGGCACTGCCTGCGCAGCAGAAATTGGCGTAAAACGAACCCACACCCGCCAAGTAGAATCAGGCTCAAAGTAATTGAGGCCTTTAAAGGTGGTTCTTTCTTTCTCAGGTATCGGCGACTCTTTACCTGTCTTAAAAAACTCATCTTTCCCTTTACGTTGGCGAGTCAATTCTTCGGCATAAGCTCCTGTTTGTGTGGTTTGAGGTTGTGCGGGTTCGCTACTTCCCGTAAGTGAGTAATAGACAATAGCTACCACAACTATGGCTATTATCAGCAACAATATCTTGTTTCGGCTCATCAGAATACTATTTGGTGTGGCTAAGATGTGTAAATTTGCAAAAAAATGAGCGCATCGTTTTTATATGCGCCTGCAAATGTAGTAAGATATGTTCACTGGAATTGTAGAAAACCTCGGCGAAATCATTGAAATAATCCCGCAAGCAACCAACCTGACCTTTCGGGTAAAATCAGCTATTTCGTCTGAATTGAAAATTGACCAAAGCGTAAGTCACAATGGTGTTTGCCTCACTGTGGTAGAAGTCACCAACGATACCCATTGCGTAACAGCCATTGACGAAACACTCAAAAAAAGCAATTTAGGATCGCTTGCTATTGGCAGTCTTGTCAATTTGGAGCGTTGTATGCCTGCCAACGGGCGTTTTGATGGGCATATTGTGCAAGGGCACGTAGATCAAACTGGCATTTGTACTCGCCGCCGAGACCAGCATGGCAGTTGGCTTTTTGACTTTGAATATAATGCTGATTCTGAGAATATTACCGTTGAGAAAGGTTCTATTTGCTTGAATGGCGTAAGCCTGACCGTCTTTAATTCTACTCGCAACGCATTTAGTGTGGCTATTATTCCTTACACCTACGAACATACTACTTTTAAACAATTACAAGTAGGAGATACTGTCAATTTGGAGTTTGATATAGTGGGCAAATACATTAGGCGAATGCTGGAACTGGGGCAGTTGTCAATCAGCAATTATCAGTAAACAATTGGCTAACTAAGCCTTGTTATTAGCCTTTTAGCTAACAACAAAAAACAGATTACGACTTACGAATTAGCATAAGAAATCAGAAAATCATAACTTTACGCACTTACCAAATTTACTCATAGCTACATGGTACAAATCAGTACGGCAAGCAAACGAGATGTTTATGTACACGCCGGAATCATTATCTGTCTGCTGATTATTCTGTTTTTGGGCTTCTTTTTTGTCTATCTGCCGTGGAGTACCAATCATGGCGAGACAATCACCGTGCCCAACCTCAAAGGCATGACAACCGAAGAATTGGAAGATTTTTTGGATGACCGCAACCTGCGCTTCGAAATTAGCGACTGCACGTTTGTGGCGGGGGCCGCTCCGCTTTCGGTGCTGTCGCAGTACCCCCAATCAGGTGCCAAAGTCAAAGAAGGACGCAAGATTTACCTCACCATTACCGCCTTGCACGCCCCACAAATCAAAATGCCAGACCTCACTGGCATGTCTGTACGGAGTGCCGAGCAACTCCTCAAAAGTTTTGGTTTGTTGATGGGCGAACTCAGTTACCGAAACGACCTTCGAGAAAATACTGTTATCGGGCAACTCATTGGAGGCAATGAAATCAAAAAAGATGCGTTAGTACCCAAGGGGTCAAAAATAAATTTGGTAGTAGGCGACGGCCTCGGCAATGTAGAGATGGAAATCCCTGATTTGGTTGGAAAAACCATTGAAGAAGCCAAGCTCATCTTGGCAGGTTCTAACCTCAACTTCACGGTGATTCAGTACGACCCAGCAGCTGTCGAGCCTCCGGGTACTATTATTCGACAAAATCCTGCATCTGGCGAGGGTAATAAGATTCGAGTTGGCGACATTATTGATTTATGGGTAGCCGGCGAAGCCCCTCCCAAGCAAGAAGGCGATGGGACGAAATAAAAGTAGCTTTCAGGATTTGGTTTACAGACAATAGTCAGGCATATTATTGATTATCAATACCTTAATCCAAACTTTCTTAAACTATCAACTTACTCATCTTGTTTAACTGAGGGCGAAACTGAGTTTAGTCTTATACACAATTGTTCGTTTGAAAAAGTTAATTTCTTTATTTTGTTTTCTGCTTGCCATTTCGGCAGTAGCTCAAGTGCGAATAGTGCCTGTGCCAACCCATCGGGCCACGGAGCAAAACCGCACTACAACTCGTACTGCTGCCTTGCAGTTGCCTTTTTTTGATGATTTTTCGCTGGCTCGTGGCGGTTCGCCCGATGCTACCCTCTGGCAAACAGGCGGTGGCACTGTCATTAACAATACCAGCACGCTTCAACATCCATCGGTAAACGTAGCCACTTTTGATGGCTGGAAAGCCAACGGAACTCCCTACGCTACCTTTGACCAAGCTCAAGGAGCTATAGATACCCTTACATCGAGGCCGATTGATTTATCGGCTTTTGCCCCCAAAGATTCTATTTACCTAAGTTTTTATTGGCAAGCCAAGGGCTTGGTCGAGCTACCTGATTTTGGCGATGGCGACTCACTCAGTTTGCAGTTTCTGACCAACGGAGGCATTTGGCGTACGGTGTGGGTGCAGTCGGCGCAAACTACCCCACTCAATTTTTCGCAGGTGCTTGTTCCCGTGCGTGCGCAATTCTATTTGCACAAAGATTTTCAGTTTCGTTTTCAGGCATACGGCAGAGAATCAGGTCGTTACGACGCTTGGCATATTGACTATGTGTATATGAACAAAGGTCGGCGTTTCAACGATTTGTATGTAAAAGACGTAGCCACACGTAAGCCTATTTCGTCGTTTTTGAAACGATATTGGGCTATGCCTCTCAAACAATACTTGCTCAATCCTGCGGCAGAAACGGCTGATTCTGTAAAGACCGATATAACGAACCTGTTCAATAATAACAACTTTACGACTTTTACTTTTAGTGTAACCGATACCATTAGTAAGCAACAGTTTCAGCGGGTTACAACACCTGTTTCAGAAAATATTCCGTCCTTGTCTTCACAACTAAAATGGGCTAAGCCTTCTCCCCTACCCAGTTCGTTTGCAGGCAAAAAAGCGGTTCTCAACTACAAATTTGACATCCTCACTACCGACGACCAAAACCCTTCGATTCCGGGTGTGAACTTACGCCGCAACGATACGCTTTCGACGTTTACAGTATTAGATGATTTTTATGCCTACGACGACGGCTCTGCCGAATACGCCGCTCGCATTACTCGCTTAGACCGTGCTGTGGTTCGCTTTATACTCAATAAAGAAGATGTTGTTTCGGCGGTTCGGCTCAACTTAGCTCGTTTTGGGCAGGACGTTACGGGGCAATCGTTTGTGGTGCAAGTGCTTGATAGCGACAAGGGTAAGCCCAACAAAATTCTGTATCAAAGGGCCTTTCAAGCCAAATATCCAGACACTCCAGATGGACTAATTGAATATGCTTTTGATAAAGCAGTGGCCGTCAAAGATACATTTTACATTGGTTGGTTCCAACTCAACGAAGTGCCGCTTTCAGTAGGTTTAGATAAGAATAACGCTCAGTTTAGCAACCGAATTTTCTTTAATTTTGGGGTAGAATGGGTTCAAAACCGTGAAGTACAAGGTAGTTTATTGCTTCGCCCTGTAATTGGCAGTACTATTAAAGAAGTAATAACAAGCACAGAGCCTACTGATAGTCAAGATGTTATAGTTTTTCCAAACCCAACATCAGGCATAATTCTCTGGAACAACGAAACCATTACCGACCTCAGTGTGTTTGACTTATCAGGACGGCAACTTTATCAGCAAAAAGTGTCAAAATCCGAGGCTGATTTGTCTTGCCTATCAAATGGCGTGTATCTTTTGCGCCTCACAGATGGCAAACGAGAAGTAGTCAAAAAATTAGTTGTCAGTAAATAGTGCTTGGCTGATTAAAATCAGCCATTTAACCATCCAACAATACAACCATCAATTACCCATGGACATTACCGTAGTAGAACTCAAAGAACGACTCAATAACAACGAATCATTTAATTTTTTGGATGTACGCCGTGAAGATGAATATGAAGAATTCAACTTGGGAGCCATGTTGATTCCCTTGCACGAATTGCCTGACCGTGTAGAAGAAATTGAAGACTGGAAAGATCAAGAAGTGATAGTAATGTGCCGTTCTGGTAACAGAAGTGGCCAAGCACAACGTTTTTTAGAGAGTGAAGGGTTTACTAATGTTCGTAACGTAATTGGTGGCACATTAGCTTGGAATGAGTTGTAGTCAAAGAAGTCATAAGTCGAGCAAGTCGGAAAGTCATAAGTCAGGTGGACTGCAGAAAATTATTTTCTACCGTACGGGCGACCCCGTTCATGCCTCTTACTTCATAATTCCTACTTCTCCAGCCCTGTGTCAGCCGAAGAATTCAAATATCGTTTAGATAACAAAGAAATCCTCAATCTTGTGGACGTACGCACGCCCAGCGAGTTTGAGGATTTTAATTTGGGGGGTATTCACCTACCAATGGATGAGCTTTTACTTCGTATTGGCCAAATAGAACACCTTCAAAACCAAAAGCTTATCTTGGTTTGTGGCACAGGCTTGCTGAGTGGTATTGCGGTGAAGGTTCTTGTTAAAAAAGGATTTAAGCATGTTCACAATCTCGAAGGAGGTATAGAGGCATATCTTTCGTTGTGAGTTTTTTCATCCCTTACTCTTACCCACCCCTACCCCTCCAAGGAGGAATTTCACAAGGGGCATATAGCTTACCCCTTGCAAGTCAAGGTATTCCAATAATTTTAATTCATCTTCGGCCTCAAACCACTCAAATTCATCTTGATTTCGGAACCACGTCAATTGCCGCTTGGCGTAGCGACGAGAATTCCGTTTGAGCAAACGAACCATTTCGGCATAATCGTAAGTACCATCTAAGTATTCAAATACTTCTTTATATCCGACCGTTTGCAAGGCATTGTGGTTTCGGTAAGCCATCAGCGACTGGGCTTCGGCTACTAATCCTTGGGCCAACATGGCATCCATACGGGCATCTATGCGGGCGTAGAGTTCTTCTCTTGGTCGGTCTATGCAAATTTTGAGCATCCGAAAGGGGCGTTGAACTTTCTCTGATTTTCGGAAACTTGAAAAGGGTTTTCCTGTACTCAAACAAACCTCCAAGGCTCGCACGATGCGCTGATGGTTTTGTTTATCTACTTCTTGGTAGTAAGCGGGGTCAAGTTGCTGCAATTCGGTGGCTAATACAGCCAATCCTTCTTTTTCGGCTCGTTCTTCTAATTGTTCTCGTAAAGCAAGAGGGGCTTCTGGCATTTCGTCAAGCCCGTCGGTAATTGCTTTAATAAACATGCCAGAACCGCCCGTTAAAATAACAACCTCCTTAGTTTTGAATAGTTCTTCTAACAATTGGAGGCAGTCTCGCTCAAAATCTCCTGCGCTGTAATACTCGCTAATTGAGTGAGAATCAATGAAATGATGTCGAATTCCTTGCATTTCTCCAACTGACGGTTTGGCTGTGCCGATGCTGAGTTCACGGTAAAATTGCCGAGAATCTGCCGAAATAATGTCGGTATTCAATAGCTTTGCCAAGCGTACACACAGGGCTGTTTTGCCTACGGCCGTGGGACCAGCTATAATGAGGAGGGTTGAGCCCCTTCCGGGACTTAGGGGGCTTTGCTCTTTAAATCCGCTCATAAACCAGCACTTCGCCTTGGGGTGCGCTTATGTAAATGTATAGTTTTTGAGGATTGGACACATCAAAACGCACGGCATTTTTGAGTCGTTCCAAATACTTGGCTTCGTAGTCCATGGCATCCTTGGCACCTGGCAACAAAGTAGCTGCCATGTCATTAACTCTCATAGAACCTTGGTTTCCAGCACTTTCATCGTATTTATATGTAGCGGTGTAGGTATTGATAGGCGCTTGCCCTTGAGCTTGGTAACCACCAGTAGAAGTAGTGTTCGGCGTGTCAGTAAGCTCTAAGTTTACAAAATAGGCTGGGAAAGTAAGGTTAAAAACATCTAACTTATTTTCGACCAAATACCCAGCAAACCGCCATTTTCCTACTATTTTAGGCTTGGCGACTTCGTCTTTGGAACAGCCGACTATTACACTAAAAATCAACAATAAGGATATTATTTTTTTCATGATTCTACAAAAAACAATCGGATGGTTACTTTGCCGGTGCAAAAATAACCATCCGATTGTATAGCATCGCTATAAAGCACTTTACATTTTACCAAAACACGGTATAAAGTGTTAACAAGATAGCAAAAACGATGGAAGCACCTATCGCAAAAACTTTATCTACTTTAAACATAGATGCGTCTATTACTAAGCCTTTCTTTTCGTCTGGTAGCACAATGCTTAACACAAACATTACCACTACACAAACAAGGAATACCCAGCCCATACGATCAAGGAACGGCACTTGCGACCAGTCTGCACCGGGCAGCCAGTTATTGTGCATTGAAAGCGCAATTAAAAAACCACCTACAATGGCAAAAAACGCACCAGCGGAGTTAGTTCTTTTCCAAAAGAAACCCATTATGAAAGCGGCAAATATACCTGGTGAAAGTAAGCCTGTCATTTCTTGAATAAATTGAAAACCGCCTTTTTTGTCAATTCCCATAAAAGGAGAAACCACAATGGCCAAAATCATGGCGATTACAATCACAATTCGGCCTACCCATACCAATTTCTTTTCGCTCATGTCTTTTGCGAAATAGGGTCTGAATACATCTAAGGTGAAAATAGTAGAAATACTATTGGCCTTACCCGCAAGCGATGCAACTACAGCTGCTGTAAGTGCTGCAAATGAAAGCCCTTTGAGGCCAATCGGCAATAAATTTAGCAATACAGGATAGGCTCTGTCTTGGTCAAAAACGCCATTTTTCAACATATCTGCTTGAAACATACCTTTTTGATACATTACATAAGCGGCAATACCGGGTAATGTTACAATTACTGGCATTAGCAATTTCAAAAAAGCAGCAAAAAGCAGACCCTTTCGAGCGGTGTTCAAGTCAGCACCAAGTGCACGTTGCGTAATATATTGATTACAACCCCAATAGTTCAAATTTACAATCCACATACCACCAAACAGCACGGTAAGCCCAGGAAGCGACATATAATTTGGATTACCTTTTGGATATATCATGTGAAAATGATCGTCATGATTTTGGGTCATAAACTGTAAGCCTTTTTGTACACCTTCCAGGCCACCAATGCCCGATATCATGGTTACGGCTATATAGGTGGCCGCAAGACCACCAATTATTAAGAAAAACACTTGAATTACGTCCGTATAACCTATTACCTTCATACCGCCGATTGTAATGATGATGGCAAAAACGGCTAATAAAATCATACAAGTATAGAAACCAATACCTGAGATTTCGGAAACGGCCAAAGCACCCAAATAAAGTATTGCCGTTAGATTAACTACTATATATAGTATCAGCCAAAAAATTGCCATGACCAAACTCACCGTTTTGTTGTAACGTTGGCTCAAAAACTGCGGCATGGTTGATATTTTATTTTTTAAATAAATGGGCATAAAAAATATCGCCACTATGATAAGCGTTGCAGCGGCCATCCACTCATAAGTTGAAATACCCAACCCCATTGAAAAACCGTTGCCCGACATGCCAATCATCTGCTCAGCAGAAATGTTAGAGGCAATGAGTGATGCACCAATTGCCCACCAAGTAAGTGAACCCTCTGCCAAAAAGAAATCTTGCGTATTGGTTTCTTTCGCTTTTTTCTTTTTATAAATGTAATAACCATAAAAAGCTACTACCAGAAAATAAAATAAAAATACTAAGTAGTCGATGCTGTGAAGCTGTTGTTTCATGGATGTGGTTAGTGGTTTACAGGGTTAAGTTTCAGGTTTTGGCCAATAATTAACAGCATTAAAAGCCATCTTTCACAAAAGTGTTACTGAAAAAGTATTATTATCTTATCGGAAAACACAATTTTTCAGTAAATTTCCTCAAACTTACCAAATATTCAGGAAGCCAATAGGCTTCAACCCAAAATTTTATTGAGAATGGAATCAATACTCATCATATTTATCATTATTGTTAGTGTAGTAGCTGGCTTTGGTGTGGCCATGTGGCTAAATCGAATGCGTGGAAATCAGCAAAAAGAGATTGTAAAAGAATCAACTGTGCTGCTGGAGCGGATTGAGAAGGTATTTAAAGTAGTGCTGGCCGAAGGGCATTTTTCGGAGATTTATGACTACAACGACAAGAAAGAGCTATTTTTTGGATTGAAAACAGGCTCAAAAAAGGCCCTCATTGTGGCCAAAGCAAAGGTGCTGGTCGGCTATGATTTTGCCAAAGTAAAAATGCGCTGGGTAGAAGGCACTCGCCGCATGGTGATTGAAGAACTACCTGAACCTGAGATACTTTCGATAGATTCGGACTATAACATCTACGACATGGATCAAGGTTGGTTCAATAAATTCAACAAAGAAGAATACACCAAGTTGTTTTCGGATGCAAAGCAGACTATTCACAACAAAGCCGTAGCTTCGGAGCTGCCAAATGTAGCTACACGACAAGTGCATCTGCTACTAAATCAGTTAGGCGATACAATGGGTTGGAAGGTAGAATTTAGATTGCCACCTGCGCCCGAAAAACTGTTGGAAGAATAATTATTCAAAGCTTTTGCTCATTACGGCCAAATGGTCGCACATTTTGAGCATAAAATACCTGCGAGCACGCTCGTGGCTGTGCATAATCTTGGCAATGAGTGCTTTATCAAAAGCCAGTAAAATAGATGGTTCTGCTATTTTTACTGACTCTTCGTGTTTTTTATCTAATATAATTTCGTGCAAGCCCAAAAAGCACCGGCATCCTTTAATGCGGTAAGCAACTTCAAACTGGTCAATCACCTCGACAGCTCCGTCTTTCAGATAAAAAACATAGTCCGCCTCATGTTCTCTACGATACAGAAACTCACCTCCATTGAAATAAAGCTCTGTGCCTTTGGCTAATATTTTCTTTTCAGTATCAAGCATAATTACCTCTGTTCAGAATATGGACGCTAAGGTAAAAAAGTTGGTTGAGGAGTGAAATGATAAAAGTCATCGAGTGGAGTGACACTCAAATTCTACCTGTTTTTCACAAAACAGCACCTGGCTAATTAGTCATATAAACTGCTGATTTTAACCAGCTTATCTGGCTTTTCAAGAGTAATACTACTGCCATGTGTAGTTACGATGCCTTCGTCTTTAAATTCAGAAAGAAAGCGAATGACGGTCTCTTTGGCTGTTCCTACAATGGCAGCGAGGTCTTCACGAGAGATGGAAATCGTAAATTTTTCTTCGTTAGGTTGCTGATAGGTGCTTTTTAGTAACAACAATGCCTCCGCCAGGCGTTCTCGCACGGGTTTGGTAGCCATGTGAATCATGCGGTCTTGTGATTCGCCAAGGGCTTTTGCCAACATTTTCATTAAGTCACTTGCCACTTTTACATTATTGTCAACTAACTTGTTGAAGTCTGATGCTGGAATAAAACACGCCCGGGTTTCGTCTAAGGCAATGGCTGAGGCAGAATATTTTGCGTTTTCAATCAATGAACGATAACCCAAGGTATCGCCCTGTTTAGCAAGGCGAATGATCTGCTCTTTGCCTTCGGCATTCATTCGACTCACTTTTACCTTTCCTTCGTACACACAAAAGAGCCCAAATGGACGATTGCCCTCGTGAAAAATCACTTGTCCTTTTTTATAAGTATTAAAGCATTTGTTCGAAGAAATACTTTCTAATTCCTCCATAGCGCAGTTCTTGAGCAACGACTGAACACGGCAATTACAAGTAGCGCATTCAGGAAAAGCTTGTGGTTTCATGTGGGTGGTGTTTTGAGGATTTTGTGGGTCAAAGTTGCAACTTTACGTCATTCTATAAAATGATATATGTCACTTTCCAAAACTATTATTGGTCATCCGTCAGTATCGGTAAAGTGATGACCTTTGCAAATATCATAAAAAGCATATGAACCTCACCAAAGATACCACTGTTTTAGAAGATTTGACTTGTTACCATTGCGGCAATCATTGCCCAGATGACCACATTCGTCTCGAAGACATTCGTCTCGAGAATAAATATTTTTGCTGCGAAGGTTGCAAAACAGTTTATGAGATTTTGGAAAGCAACCAGCTTTGCCAATACTATACTATTAATACATCGCCCGGGCAAACACCTCAAATAACTCGTCTTGATTTTCTGGACAATCCTGAAATCATTACTCAATTAATTGATTTTCAAAACAATACTACTACAAAAGTTACCTTTTATGTGCCTGCTATCCATTGTAGCTCCTGCTTGTGGCTGTTAGAAAACCTGCATCGGCTCAATCCGGCGATTCAAACTTCGAGGGTAGATTTTTTAAAAAAACAGGTGAGTGTTACCTTTAGAAGTGAGGGACAAGGAACGAAGAATGAGTTGATAGATAAAGCGTCTGCAAATGCTACTCAAGCCACCACAACGCTTCGGCAAGTAGCCGAATTACTTACCTCTATTGGGTACGAGCCCCTCATTAGCCTCAACGACGTAGTCAAAGAACAATTGCGCCCGTCGTATCGTTCTTTGCTCACTCGTATTGCTGTGGCTGGTTTTTGTGCGGGCAATATTATGATATTTAGTTTTCCAGAATACCTTGGCTTGGAAGAAGTTACCTACAAAAATTTATTTGGCTATTTGAGCCTTATATTAGCCATACCTGCCGTATTTTATTCAGGATGGGGATACTTCGTATCTGTCTGGACAAGCCTCAAAGCCCGCCGTATCAACCTCGATGCCCCTATCTTGTTAGCGATTCTGACGGCATTTTTTAGAGGGGTTTATGAAGTGCTTTTCTTAAATGGTGCAGGGTATTTTGACTCGCTGAGTGGTTTGATTTTCTTGTTGTTAGTTGGAAAATGGTTTCAGCAGCGCACTTATGATTTTTTGTCGTTTGAGCGAGACTACAAAGCATTTTTTCCGTTGGCCGTAACTCGTCTCTTTTCGTCCAGCCCCAAGGCTGTTGGGGGCGAAGAGTCAGTACCTGTGGCTTCGCTCCAAAAAGGCGATAAAATATTGGTTCGCAATCAAGAGCTAATACCTGCCGACGGCATGCTTTACAAAGGCATTGCACACATTGATTATAGTTTTGTAACTGGCGAGTCCAATTTAGAAACCCATCACCCTGGCGATTTATTATATGCAGGTGGGCGGCAAGTAGGCGAATCTCTTGAAATAGAAGTACTCAAAGAGGTATCTCAAAGCTATCTGACACAGCTCTGGAACAACGAAACATTCTCAAAAAACCAACAAAGTCGCCTCAAAACCTTTGCCGATGCAGTAGGTAAGTATTTCACGATTGGTTTATTGATATTAGCTACGGTGGTTTCGGTGTATTGGTATTTTGTCGATTCTAACAAAATGCTAAATGCCCTTACGGCAATATTGATTGTAGCCTGCCCTTGTGCCTTGGCTTTGTCGTATCCATTTGCGCTCGGGAGTGGGTTGAGAGTTTTTGGGAAGAACCTTTTTTACCTCAAAAATGCTGAGGTAATTGAGCAAATGGCGCAGTGCGATACTATTGTTTTTGATAAAACAGGCACGCTCACTTCTGCTGGCGAAACTATGCCAGAGTTTGTAGGCACACTTCCACTTACTGAACTCCAAAAACTTTTTATTTCATCGTTAGTAAGACACTCTACACACCCCCTCAGTCAAAAAATCAAGCGATTATTGGGCGAACTGGTGTATTTGCCTGTTGCAGATTTTCAAGAAATCTCGGGGAAAGGTGTACAAGGCATTGTTGACCAACATCATATTAGGGTAGGTTCGGCAACGTTTGTTACCGACAATTTAGCAACATCTCCCCAAAATGTGGCCTCAACCATGGTTCATATTGAAATTGATGGCAATTATTTGGGTTATTTCAGCCTCAATAATCATTATCGAACTGGAATTAGTGATATGGTACACAACCTCGAAAACCAATACGAGCTTTTTGTATTATCAGGTGATAGCTCTGCCGAACGACGCAATCTGCTGCAGTGGTTTAATCACGATTCGTTACATTTTAATTGCCAGCCTCAACAAAAATTAGATTTTATCAAGGCACTCCAAGCAAAGGGCAAACGGGTAATGATGATTGGCGACGGACTCAACGACGCTGGGGCACTTCAACAGTCCGATGTTGGCATTGCTGTAACTGAAAACACCATCCATTTTACCCCCGCCAGCGATGCTATTCTTGAAGCAAGTTATCTAAATCGGTTACCTAATTTCTTACGGTTTAGTCGTTATGGCTTGCGGGTTATCAAAATTAGCTTTGCTATCTCACTAATTTACAACTGCATAGGACTTTCGTATGCCATCACGGGTGATTTGTCGCCCATCGTAGCCGCTATTCTGATGCCCATTAGTTCTACAACGATGGTGGTAGTTGCCACTTTGGGTATGGCTTTTGGCGAGAAAAAGTGGTTATCTTATTGAGGTGAAGAATATACTTTTAAGCCTATGATACCAACCATGATGAGCAGTAAAAAGCCGATTTCGGGCAAGGTCACTTTCTGATGAAACACAAATACTTCGGCCAATTTGATAAAGGTCATGGCCATGGCAGTCCACACGGTAAACGCCGTGGCGGTTGGGATTTGTTTCATGGCCAACGAAAAGAAATAAATATTGCCAATGCCAAATACCACGTATCCTACAATGGGTAGTATCACAGGCAGGCCTACGTCTGAGGTGTAAAAATTGCTAAATGTGAGGCTTTTCAGTTGATTCAATTTCATGAATTTGAGCGAAAATGTCCAACACATTTCAAACGAAGCGGCGATAAAAAGGTAGAGCCAGGGCAAGGAAGTTATTGGTTAGTTGTTATCTGTTAATCGTTGGATTCATCTGATTCAAGCATCTCTGTTTGCACCTACAGTGCTTAAGACTTCTGTTTTTTCTACCCCAGTCATTTCTCTCAATTCAGGAAAACGTTTCAAACTCGGCATGGTGTCAATGCGTTTGCCGGTGAGTTTAAAAATTAGGTTTTCTAATCCTCTCAGCAACATAGGCCGCAGGTTGTAATACCACCTAAACCATTTGTTTTTCAATAATTTACGCTCGTCAAAACGCTTTACAGAGAAGGCGTGTTGTAAAAAATAATCTTTGGGGTAATCGTAATAAAGCCCCCATGCTTCGGGTTTGTCGGCAGGTTTTTTGCCTGGGTCATAGGCTGTTCCAAACAAGTAGTCAAAAATAGAGAATTTTGTAGCAAAATTGGCATGAAACACTTCTTTGTAGTTGGCATGATGCCATTGGTGCAAGGTAGGAGTGTTAATGATGTACTTCAACCGACCAATGTTTATATCAATATTAGCATGAATAAACATCCCAAACATGGCGTCTAACAGGGCCTTGATTGGCACTACGGCGGGATCTGCTCCGAGTAAAATAATGGGAGCAAACTCAATGGTTTGGTTAATGATGATTTCGAGAATATGTGAGCGAGAACCTTCCAAAAAATCAACTTCTTTGCCCGAATGATGCGCTTCGTGTGTGCGCCAAAAAAGTTTGTTACTATGCTGAAACCGATGAAACAGGTAAATGTATAAATCGTGCGTTAGTAAAAAAAACAGCACTTGCCCCCACACAGGCATCTGTCGCACAAAGCTGATACCCTCCCAGTGATAAGTGCCTTTGAGTGGTTCAATGATGTAATCAAAAATCAGGATTTTCAAGAAGAAGCTCTGAATCAGCGTGTACCATACCAAATCAACCCAAAAGCCATCCCGAAAAAACGGCAGCCCTTTCCGGTATGGGCGCACTCGCTCCCATACAATGATAATGCCCATCCACGTAAAGAGAATAGTGGAGGTAATGGTTAATAATTTTTCTTGGGACATATTGGTGTAATCCACTTTAGCTAAAAGGTGAAAATATAAAGATATAACCCTCTTTATATTTTCACCTTTTGTTTCTCAGGCAACAGCATATCCAGTGTAAGAACGAATAGATGCTGGTTGAAATCCTATGACAATATCTGATTTGGGAATTCCCAACAGCGCAAGATCTTCTCCAATTTCGATATCGGTTCGGTTCACGTAAATCCAAATTTTACCAGTTTCCTTTATTTGAAAATGGAAAATAACTATATGCCGAAACACGCTACCATCCCAACCTATTTTCACAACTTGGTAATGATAATGTGCCGAGTCATGTATAAATTGGTACTCTATCTGGTCACTTGTCCAGTTTTGAACATAGTCGGCAAGCCATTCTGACAAGATTTTATCGTAGGTTTCTACTTTTCTATCCATGACTCAATTGTTTGGTTTTCAGGCTCAAAAACGAGTAACTTAACTTCAAAAGTTTCGAGAATCAACTTGGTAGATTCTTGCTTAAAAAACTCTTCATAAGCGTTTTGACTAATTGCCAAATATAACATTCTATCCGATTCTTTCAAACCCAAGAAGGTGCGGTAATTAAGGTATTGCCCCAGAACTCGATGAAACTCATACGCCAGCGAAATTGTCAGAAAGCTTTTTACTTCCACGGCAATCTTTCGATTGTCTTTGGTGGCTGCAACTATTTTTTCTGCTCCAAAATCTATTTCGTATCCAGCCGAGTCCAGCACTTGCAATCGGTAAGGATCATCAGTAATAGTCCAGCCATCTTGTTCAAGTGCTCTTTTTACTACCTCATGGAAAATGTCTTTTGCTATTGTTTCATTTATAGGCTGGATTCAAATGTACCCTCAATCGTTTCATGGGGCCAATTTCGCTGTCATATACTTTTTTGATACCATCGCCGAGGGCGGTTTCTACATCTCTGATGTCTCGCACCAAGCGCACCAAACCCTGTGGCTCTACTGAAGCTGCATGGTCAGAACCCCACATGGCACGGTCAAGGGTAAAGTGTCGTTCTACAAAAGTAGCCCCAAGCGCAATGGTTGCTACTGTGGTTGATAAACCCGTTTCGTGTCCCGAATAACCAATCACGGCATTAGGATATTGCGCTTGAAGTGTGCTGACCATGCGCAGATTCAGTTCTTCTACTTTGCAAGGATACGCCGAAGTAGAATGTGCCAACATCAAAGGATAATTAGGGTCAAAGTTAAAAACGGTTTCAATGGCTGCCTCAATTTCGTCGGTAGTGGACATTCCCGACGACAGCATCAAGGGGCGGCCTGTATGCAAGCATTTTTCAATTAGCCCAATGTCGGTTAGTGATGCAGAGGGCAATTTGAGCATAACAGTATCAAATTGCTCCAAAAAATCTACCGATTCATTATCCCATACTGATGCAAACCAATCAATGCCTTTTTCTTTACAATAGGCATCAATAGCGGCGTATTCAAGTGCGCCAAACTCAGTTTTTCGTTTGTAATCAATGTAGCTCATGCGTCCCCACGGCGTATCTCGCATGATTTCCCATTGGTCTTTGGGTACGCAAAGTTCGGGGGTACGTTTCTGAAATTTAACGGCATCGGCTTTGGCTGCCACGGCTTCGTCAATTAGTTTTTTGGCGGTTTCGAGTGAGCCGTTGTGGTTTATACCAATTTCGGCAATCACGTAGCAAGGTTGGCCTGCGCCAACAATTCGTCCGGTGTTAAGTTCGATTGATTTCATAACCCAATTGAAGTTTAGGTGTAATAATTTGATTTTTAGGCATTTAATGAATCTTCATATTGGTGGTAATGTCGGTGTTATGTCGTTTTTGCAGTGATAATGAATTCGGCGAATTCACGGAGGCAGCCATGTCCGCCGTTGGTTTGACAGATATAATGTGCTACTTGTTTAGCAAAACGAGTGGCATCGGCAGGGCAAGCAGCAAGCCCTACCATTTGCATGATTTCTACGTCGTTGGTGTCGTCGCCGATGTAAGCTATTTCAGAAGCATCCAATTGTTTTCGTTCCAAAATCTCTCTTAGCACAGCAGGCTTATCTTTGATTCCTAAGTGTAATTCTGTGATTTTTAACTTTTCGGCCCTGCGAGCCACAGAGGGCGAGAGTTCTCCAGTAATAAACCCCGTTTCTACCCCAGTCAGGTTTCGCAAACGCTCCACACCCATGCCATCACGAATGTTGAAGCGTTTCATTACTTCGCCGTTTTCGCCATAAAAAACACCTCCATCCGTCATCACGCCGTCGCAGTCGGTGAGGAGGAGTTTGATTTTTTTTGCTTGGTTTAATAGCTGTAAGTCGTTAAAGTCGTAAGTCATAAGTCGTTAAAGTCGTAAGTTATTAAATTTATAAGTCGTTAATTTTTAAGTTATTAAAGTCGTAAGTTGGGTCATATAAACACTTACGACTTAAAGACTTACGACTATATTAAATCGCTGTCCAACCGCCGTCAACCACTAAGTTGGCTCCTGTCATGTACGCAGAGGCATCGCTTGCTAAGAAAACAATTGCACCCCGATAATCATTGGGTTGCGCCATACGATTAAGCAAGGTTTTGGCTGAGTAATTTTGTATAAAAAAAGCATCTTGGCTATTTTCTACTCCGCCTGGCGAAAGGGTGTTTACTCGCACGCCGTTCTTGCCCCAATACGCTGCCAAAAAGCGAGTAAAGTTTATTACCGCCCCTTTAGTAGCTGGGTAAGCTGCTGATTTATAGAATGTTTGCTCACCAGCTTGATTTCGATAAATGCTTTGGTCTGGGCCTACCATGCCATAAGTTGAAGCAATATTGATGATGCTTCCACTCCCCTGCTGCGCCATGACCGACCCAAACACTTGCGAACACAAAAACACGCCTGTTACGTTGACTTCGAGTGACTTACGAAACGCCTCAACAGGATAATTTTCAAAAGCCGAAAGTTCCTTTGCCATCGCTGGATTTTCGAACATATCGTTGATGGCAGCGTTATTAACCAGTACATCAATTGTTCCCAAGCGAGCTAAAATTTTGTCACGGGCATTTTTGAGCGAGGCTTCATCTGTTACATTAATACCTATTCCTAAATGGTTTTCACCCAATTCTTCGGCAAATGCAATGCTGGCTGTTTCGTTTACATCGGCCACCACTACATTAGCACCCGATTCGGCTAAAGCGTAGCAATGTTCTTTGCCTAATAGGCCCAGTGCGCCTGTTACGATGGCTGTTTTGTTTGTTAAATCAAAATTCATTTTTACGGATGCGGTCGAGCCTTCGGCACAGGCCATTTTTAAGAAAACAAATAAGACATTAATACTTCGTCCAAAAACCGATTTTCGCTTTTCATATAGGTGTAATGTCTGAGGATTCCTTCTTGAACAAAACCCATTTTCTCATACAACTTGATGGCTTTTTCATTGATTGTTGCCGTACTTAATTCAATACGGAGCAGCCCTTTGCTCTTCCCAAAATCTATGATTGCTTGCAGCATTTGAGTGCCAAAGCCTTTTCCGGCAAAGTCAGGATGTATAGCAACACCACCCAAATAAGCAACATGACTGGTACGGTGCTTCAAAGGAATCAGTTTGAACATACCTACATCTTGACCATCCGCCCCAAAAATGTATAATACCTCTTGTTGTAGTAAATCCTCAAAAATAGGCCGAAAGCTCTGTTCGTCCATCATTTCGTACAGCAAATACGGATTGATTTGCGGGTGCATATACAGGCCGTAGATGTACTCAAAATCGTTGGCAGTTACTTTTCTAATCATTTATCTTCTGGCAGTTAAAAACAGCCCAATTTTAGGTACAAGATGCAATCTTGCACCAGCTTTTTAACGAACCCTTGGCTTAATGTTATGGTCTGTTACCTTACGAAAAACGGCTTCTAAGACCTCTCCTTTCAGATAGGATTTGATATTGCCACTTGCAATAGCTTCTTTGATAATCGGCATTACGTCTCTGTAAGTGTCAAGGGTGTAGGCAATATCTTCGTCCGTGTGGCTGAAACACATATTATGAAAACCTCCCCACAAAATACCTCGCTTAATCATCTCTTGTTGCATTAGTGTTTTGAGTTCCAACGGATTACCCGCTGAGGCATCAAAAGTTACCATGCTACGGCAGTTGTAACCAACACATTTGGTGGCGTTTTCTAAGCCAAACTCAGCGGCAATCTGGTTGTATCCATTTTTGAGTAGTACGCCTTTTTCATCTAAATAGGCAATCACGTTTTTTTCCTGAATTTCTTCAATAGTTGCTTTACAAGCTGCTAACGAAAGGGCTTCGCCTCCGAAGGTAGTATAGCTAAAAACGTCTTGGTCAAAGAGACTCATTACGTCTTTACGACCGGTTAAGAAAGCAACGGGCATACCATTGGCACAGGCTTTTGAGTAGGTAGCTAAGTCAGGTTTTACATCAAAATATTCTTGTGCGCCACCCAATACAATGCGGAAACCCTCCACATTTCGTCGAAAATGAGTAAAGTTCCGTTGGCACGGCAAGCCTCTGCTAATTGTTTCAAGAAATCAGGTTTGGGTGCTTCAAAGATGAAGGGTTCCAAAATAAGGCAGGCCACATCTTCGTCTAAGGCTTCAATGACGGACTCAATGTTGTTAAACTCAAAAGTGTAAGACAAGCCTTTAATTTCGTCGGGGATTCCCTTATTGCGGCTGGTGATGCCTATGTACCAATCGTGCCAACCGTGATAGCCGCAACAAAACACCTTGGTACGACCCGTAAATGCCCGTGCCACCCGCACAGCTGCACTTGTTACGTCTGCGCCCGTTTTGCTTATTTTAACGGCTTCGGCATTAGGGATTATGTTGTGCAAGAGTTCACTCACTTCTACTTCCAAAGGGTGCATCAATGAGAAAGTAATACCATCTTGCAATTGTGTTTTGATGGCTTCGTCCACTTTATCATAGCAATAACCCAATGAGATAGGGCCAATGGCCATGTTGTAGTCAAGGTATTCGTTGCCGTCCACGTCCCACACGTGCGAGCCTTTGCCTCTTTTGATATAAATAGGCGCAAGACCCTTGCTAAACTGCCCTGGCCCTTTGGCAAGGGTTTGGGTAATAGGGTTTTGCACGGCTAATCCACGCTCATAGAGTTTCTGAGACTCGGTGATGACTGGATAATTTTCGTTGAATTGTACTGAATTAGGCATTATTCAATGAATGAGTGAGTGAATTATACAATGAGTGAATAGCATACTATTCAGCAAATTCTTGAACAACTTGCTGTGTTTTGATTCCCATTTTTTCTAAGTCCACCGAATAATTTAAGATTTTTTCGGCGATTTGTTTACCCGTAAAACCTTCGTATTCAAGCACTTCGTTGAGGCGAGCAGGTTTATACCAACGGTTTTCTAAGGCAATAGGCAATACGTTTGTCGTTATTGTGTTTTTCAAGAAAATTTCGCCCAAAATACTATACAAGCCCCCTGTCAAGAAATGGTCTTCTACTGTTACTAAAAGTGAAGACGTTTGAGCCACTTCTAATATTTTTTGCTCGTCAATAGGTTTAAGGCTTCGTAGGTTAATTAAGCCTACCGACTTGCCTTCTTTTCGCAGGATTTCTGTTGCCAATACACATTGTTCAAACAACATTCCGTAAGTCAAAATTGTCACGTCAGTGCCTTCTGCAACAACTTCGGCTTTACCAATTTCAAAGTTTGAATCATGGTTGTGTACTGCGGCACGAGTACAGATACGCACGTAAGCAGGCGAAGGTGACGCCCAAATTTTTGGTAACATGGCAACCAAATCTTGCTCATCGGCAGGGCAAAATACTTGCATATTTGGAATGCCCCTCATCAACGAAATATCTTCGATGGCTTGGTGAGTAGGGCCATTTCCATCCGACAAAAAGCCTGGCACAAAGCTACTTAGCTTTACAGGCAAGTTGGCAATGCCTACATCCGTGCGCACAAATTCAAAGGCACGCATACTCAAAAATGCTGCCAGCGCATGAATCACGGGCGTGCGCCCTCGCAAGGCAAGCCCTGCGGCTACACCAACCATTGTTTGCTCGGTAATACCTGTATCTATAAACCGATTGCCTAAGATTGCCGGAATATTGCGAACCAAGGCTCGGTTTTCGGCAGTCATTACCACGAATTTTTCGTCGGCAAGAACAGTTTGGGTTAAAAGTTGTTCGTAGGTCATATTCGTTATCGGTTATTCGGTAGTGCTAAACTTGTAATGCTATTTGCAGGTCAGACGTTCCGTCAGACCAATAATCAGCATTACATTTGGTGGACTACCGGTTATTCATATCTTGCTGTGAGTTGTTTCCAACTGACAATAATTTGAGAGGTTATCTCACTACTAAGGTTTCGGATTCAATAGTTGCTTGAGCTACGCCGTGGAGTTCTTCGAGGAGTTGCTCCACTTCATCGTGTGTAAAGTTGCAGAACCAACGGTCTGCACGGGCTTCAATGCTCGGGAGCCCTCTGCCCCGCACGGTGTCGGCTATGATGACACTTGGCTTGCCTTTTACGAATGGCAATGCTTGAAAGGCTTCTTCTAATTGGTCAAAATCATGTCCGTTGATTCGCTTAACGGCGCAGCCAAAAGCTTCAAATTTCTTATCAAGTGGTTCTAAGGGAATCAAATCTTCGGTATAGACATTGGCTTGAAACCAGTTTCTGTCCACCACAAAAGTCAGGTTATCAACTCCATACGCATTGGCAACGAGCATAGCTTCCCAACAAGAGCCTTCGTTGAGTTCGCCATCGCCAGTGATGCAAATCACTCGATTTGAGCCGCCTCGCATCCTGATATCCAACGCCACACCTAATGCCACTGAGGGCAAATGCCCCAACGAACCCGAGTGGAATTCTATACCCGGAATTTTGACATTTGGATGCCAATAGATATTATCGTTAGTAGCCAAATGGTTTTTAAGGCGTTCGGGGTCAAGAATTCCCAACTCTGCAAACGTGCCGTAAAGTGCTGGTACGTCGTGTCCTTTGGATAGGAACAGGTAATCACGGTTGGGGTCGTTAAGGTTGTCTTTGTGTAGGTTCAAGAAATTGGCATAGAGATACACCACTAAATCTGTTGCCGATAACGAAGCCCCTACAAAACAGCCGCCGTCGGTGGACATACGAATGATGTGCTCACGTACTCGCAAAGCGATGGTTTCTAATTGATGTTTTTGCGTTTGATTCATAATTTGTTGCTTTTTCATCTTCTGCTTTTACCCACCGAAGCGTCGGTCGCCCCTGCCCCCGCTCCGGCGGCCCGGTCCGAGGAGGGGAGGATATATTTTGCATAACTATAGCTGCTTGGTCTGTTCCACTGAAACTGTTTTTAGTTCGGCCAAGTGATTGCGATACCAATTTACACCTGCAAACTTACTGTTGATTTCGTAAATTTCAGGTTTAGTTTGGAGCAAAACCAAAATATCGTTAAGTCCAAAGGCAGGATTTTGAGGGTATAATTCCTCAAAAACCTGGCAGATAAACTCGTAGTCTTCCTGATAATCAATTGTCAAGCGGTGCGACATGGAGTAGTCTAAGCCACTTTCCCAAATTACATTACCAATACGAAATTTATCAGGATTTTCCCAAAAGTAAGGCGTTGTATGCTCTCGTTCTAAGGGTCTTGTTGCCTCCTTCCATGCTTTTTCGAGCATAGGCATTGGCATAATTTCCACATCGTTACCGTCTGGAAAAGTAGCAGGATGCAGGTTACTTACAAAATCATACTTCCCTTCATTTTCAAGATAAAAATCTATCACTTCATCCACTACCACAGGGTCAATCAAAGGACAGTCAGATGGTATTTTGATGGCAATATCTGCTTCGTACTGCTTGGCTAACTGATAATGTCGGTCAAGACAATCGTTCATGCTTCCTCTGAAACAAGCTACATTCCGTTCGGCGCAAGCCTGCACAATGGCATCATCAGAAGCATCAGTGGAGGTAGCCACTACAATAATTACTTGATTTTTAATTTGTTGCAATCGTTCTATCATCCTGAACAAAAGTGGTTCACCCAAAATGGGTTTTAGTACTTTTTTGGGGAAACGACTCGATGACATACGAGCCTGAACAATGATGACGATTCGTCTATGCATACTCTTGGCTGGTAACAGGCTTGTAATCAAACTGTTGTGTAAACGCTTTCCCTTTTCCCTCAAATTCTATATAAGCCCTACAAACATTCGCAATATTTTGTGCCGAAGTACCGCCATTTTGTAAGGGAGCAAGGCGTTTGAGCTCGTTTACATCAAAGAACGAATGAACTTTTTTGCCCAAAGCAATGCCTACATACACAACAGTTGAATATTGTGTGATGAGTTCTTGGCAATTAGCAATCATTTCGTTGGTGTTGCCCTCCTGAAAAATCATGGCATTGGCGGGAGCATTCTCACGAATTTCTTGCACAGCACGATCGTAAATTTCGTTGGGATGGAGTTTAAAAATTAACTGCCTACCATTTGCAATTTCGACACATTGTCGAATAAATGCAGGTCTATCTTCGTGACGGAAACATTCTCGAATATCCGACGTAGCTACCATTACATAGTCTCGATGTGGAAAGTTATTGTGGGTGAATTGCTCAATATTGTCAAAATTGGGCATACCCGTCACGATAATCTTGTCGGCATCGGTTCCCATTTTGGTAAAAAACTGCTTGTAGCCTTCCGAAGCGGCGCAGTAAATATCACAAAGATTTGATGAACCATTAAGCGAAGTGTCCATGCCAATCCAACCTGGTAGTCTCAATTGTTTTACCACTTTGCTCCACCACGTTGTTTTGTCAATCATACCTTCTTGCACCCAAATACTTTTGGTGGCTCGCACATTGGCTGGCACAATGAGGTCGGTACACATCAACACCAAATCATAGTGATGCTTTTGGCCACGGTAATCAACTTGCAGCTGATGCTCGGCTAAGTATTTATCACCTTTGGCTTTGAAATGACCCGTAACGATTGTGTGATCGAGCCAGCCCATTTTGATACCAAAATCTGCATACCAATGTTCGTCATAAATTTGAGAAAACCAACAATCATATTCAGTTAATTGTTGGGCTATTTGGTGCATTTGTGTCGTCTGATTTGGCGACCCAATTACAAATAAGATTTTCTTTTTTGCAGACATAGGAGATAACAGTTTTGTATTTTTCTAAGTCTAATGCTTCAGAATTGGGGCAAAATTAAGATAATTTTATGCGCTTGCGCCCCCATTCATCATTTTTAACGGTTTGATAAAGGTATGGTAATGATTTCTTTAAAAATCAAACCGAACCCTTGTTCGGATGGCAAAACCCGAAGCTACATTGGGTTTTTCTAAGTATGTTAAACGCTTAACCAAATAAACTCTGAACAACTTAAAAACATTGGCAATACCCACGCCAGCCTCTATATAGGGGCGTTGATCAAGCATAAAAGTAACGGGATTGCCGTCGGTATCTACCGGAAAACGCAAGAGTCCATTGGTCGTAGTAGGCACGTTGGCTTGGCTTAAGCCACCCCACATGGCCTTAAAAACTACCTCTTCTCGCCAATCTAATTTACGCAATAAAGGAATACGATTAAACAATAGACCATTAAAGTTGTGTTCAATAGAAATTGAGGCGTAATGGTCGCTAACAAACTCCATGAAATTCATTAAGTTGTAGGCTTCGGGCTGATACGAGTAAGATTGGTTAGCTCGGTGAATTGTGAGTAAAGGATAGGGCAGCGTGCCAAATACTTTACCACCTTCGAGGTACAAATCTAAATTGCCCAAGGGGGGCAAGAAAAATCTTTTGTAGAGTTTCCCTCGCAAATTATGATAACTGTATTGGCTACCAAACACCCCTTTTAGTCCCAAAACGTGCTGTAATTCAATAACGGGGTATTCGTTGACGATGGGAATGCGGTAATCTCTACCTTGATAAAATTTTTCATTTGGTGAATACCGAATATAAGTAATAAACTCACTTGAAGTAATAGAAGGCTCATAGCTCATACTACCATCAGGCTTGGGCATTTCAAACCGAAAGGCCCCGCCTGGGCTTTGTTTGAGGTATTTGAACGTAAAACTAAAGTTAAACCCACTTGCAGACTCATTGAGGTACTCCAATGCAAGGGATTGATTGTATGTCATTTTGTTATTGACCCCTCGTTTGAACGACAGTAAGAAATTGTCTTCATTCACAAACTGTAGTTCTTGCCCAGGAATTTTGACTTCATTAACAGCCGTAGCTCGCAATCTTTTGACAGGATATTCATAAACCGAGCGTTCGGTAAATGAATAATTGAGGGCTGCAAAATACTTAAATCGTTGGTCTTTAAATCCATACGCTCCATATACTTCGGCCACGAAGCGGGGGTTCCATGCTACGGCAGTACGCCCTCCAAAACGAGGACGAAAACCTTCGATTGGATTGAAACTATAAAAAGAATTGACAGGGCCAATCTCAAAAAAACTCCCTGGTTTCCAACCTGATAGCAAAAGGGTAGCTACATTCATTACCCTACGAAAGGCAGGTATATTTTGCACACTGTCCACCATTTGATAGATACCCTTCTCTTTATCAGATAAGGCTTCGTGTCGAGCATTGAGCCAATACGACTCGTCTTGTTTGGTGGCAGTGGGGAGTTTGGTTACTTTGGCAATTCCTTCAAAGTATTTTTCTTCGATAGGCTGGTTAAGTTGGTATTTTTGATACGAAACACTCCGTCGCCCATACAAGCCCATTCGATTGTCTTGTTTGAGCAGGTTAAACTCAATAATCAGTTCGTCGTGGCTCAGCATTTGTTGTTTTTGCTCAACAGGGTCAAACTCTTGGGTAATGCGGAGGTCGTTCACAAAATTGATGTTTACTTCTTTAGAGAAGCCCATCTGTACCTGACGAATGGCATAAGTTGAGTCTAAGGCAATGAGCATATCGCCCAAAAAAAGCATATCTGTTTGATTACGAGGCGCAAAGCCCAACCTTACACACTTTGTATTGTGAAATTTGAGCGTATCGAGCAGCACAAACTTATATAAATTGGGTGCTAAGGGATTAACTGGGCCGGCGTATTCGGTACCCAAAATACCGATGTTATTGTCGTAAATATTGATTTCTTGATAGAGTACATCTAAGTAACTGGCTATGCCGTTGTTGTCAATGTAACCGCCCAAGCCTGTCATTTTTTCCCCTTTTACATATTCCCGAAGTTTTTTGGGTTCTTTCCGGTAATAAACATCAGCCAGGCTTTCTTTGAGATAGAGCGGCAGATTGACTTTGCCACTTACCTCAGAAGTATCTAAATAGTTGAAAATGAAGTCGAATTTGCGAAGCGAGCGTTTGTTCCGAAACTTTTCACTCACGTTAGAAAGATCCATTTGGAGTTTTTCGTACTTTTCATACTGATAAAAATCAAAGCCTTCTTTACGGTTTTGGTCTTTATTGGCAATTACTCTTCTTATCAACTCAACGGCTGGGTTGTCTTTGTTGCGATACCGTTCTTTTTTTCCTTTTACAACGGCTTCTTTGAGTTCGTTGGCTTGTGAGCGAAGTCTAAAATTGACGGTAATTTCTACACCAGTAGGCACGGGTTTTACATCTGGTAAGTACCCAACCATGGTAGCTTGCAGCTTGATGTTGCGTTCTCGGGTCTCAATAGAGAAATTGCCATTGATATCGGCTTGTGTGCCAAAACGGGTTCCTACTATAGTGATATTAGCAAAAGGTAGTGGTTGGCTGGTTTTGGCATCAAGTACTCGCCCCCTCACTTTGGTAAGCGGCTGCGACAAAGTGGGCTGTGCCAATGCCTCTAAAGACACCAGTAAACAACTTATTGATACAATTAGAGAATAAAATAATTTCATGGATGAAATGCGTACCTTAACTAAAAAATGTGCTGACGACAGGCTTTGCTCTTGAATAAAAGAGGTTGATATGTTGCACAACAACCTTTGTATTATACTGAGTTCAACTTTTGCTCAAATTGCTACTTCACGTTATGATAGTAACTTGTATTTTAGATACTAAACTACAACTTATTGTCAATTCTTACCTAAATACATACTCATTACCTGCTTTTTTGGATTTTGGTGAAGCCCTCAAAACTTTTATCAGCTACAATAGTGACCAATGTCATTTTTTTGCCTGCCAACTAATCCCAATTTTACATCGCCGAAAGGCAAGAACAGGTGGTAAATCAAAGAGGTAGCGAATGTAGTTCCCGTTTCTTTTGGGGGCGGGAACTTTTTTATGCCTTTTGACACCAGCTAAGGCTCTTGCACCGTGCACTGTACCTCTTTTTTTAATCTTATAGACGAACCAATGAATATTATATTTTTAATGATTGGGATAAGTTTACTAATGGCATTGTGTTTTTTAAGTGCTTTTTTGTGGGCACAACAAAGTGGCCAGAACGACGACCTTTACACACCTGCCATTCGGATTTTAGTAGATGACACTCCACAGACTTCTGTCCCCCACGATGCCCCAATCATCGTAAACCAATCTTTGAAACCTTCTTCTGACATTATATAAACCACAAATCTAATGACTAACTCTGCTACACTCGAACAGTTCAGTTATGACAACAAAATAGTCCGAAATTTCGCCATTGCTACTATTATATGGGGAGTTATCGGTATGTTGGTAGGCGTGCTGGTAGCCTCTCAGTTGTTTAGCCCAGCCATGAACTTGGGCAATCAATACACCACCTTTGGGCGCATTAGGCCACTTCACACCAATGCTGTCATTTTTGCCTTTGTAGGCAATGCCATCTTTATGGGGCTGTATTATTCGCTCCAAAGGCTCTGTAAAGCCCGCATGTTCAATGACTTACTAAGTAGCATTCACTTTTGGGGCTGGCAACTCATTATTGTTTCGGCAGTACTCACCTTGCCGCTGGGTATTACAACCTCTAAAGAATATGCCGAGTTAGAATGGCCCATTGACATTGCCATCGCCTTGATTTGGGTGGTTTTTGGTATTAACATGATGGGAACAATTATTAAGCGACGTGAACGCCATATTTACGTAGCCATCTGGTTTTACATTGCTACTTTTGTTACAATAGCAGTGCTTCACATTGTTAATTCGTTTGAAGTTCCATTCTCTTGGATCAAAAGCTACTCGCTTTATGCAGGGGTACAAGACGCACTTATTCAGTGGTGGTATGGTCATAATGCGGTGGCATTTTTCTTGACTACCCCATTTTTGGGCTTGATGTACTACTTTTTGCCCAAAATGGCCAACCGCCCTGTGTACTCTTATCGCTTGTCTATTCTACACTTTTGGGCCTTAATCTTTATTTACATTTGGGCTGGCCCACACCACTTACTATATACCAGTGTGCCTGACTGGGCACAATCGCTTGGCACGGTGTTTTCTATCATGCTGATTGCTCCATCATGGGGTGGTATGATTAACGGCTTGCTTACCTTACGAGGAGCTTGGGATAAAGTGCGTGAAGATGCTATTCTGAAATTTATGGTAGTTGGTGTAACAGCTTACGGTATGGCCACTTTTGAAGGTCCAATGCTTTCTTTAAAAAATGTGAATGCTATTGGTCACTTTACCGACTGGATTGTAGCGCACGTACACGTTGGAGCCTTGGGATGGAATGGATTTCTGACCTTTGCTATGCTCTATTACCTTATCCCTCGCATATACAAAACTGAGATTTTCTCTAAAAAACTCATCAATGTGCATTTTTGGTTAGGCACATTAGGGATTCTATTTTATGCTGTACCTATGTACATCTCTGGCTTTACCCAAGGTATGATGTGGAAAGAATTTACTCCAGAAGGTACACTTAAATACCCTGCCTTTTTAGAGACCACCCTCCAATTGTTACCTATGCACATGATGCGTGCTATTGGAGGTACTATTTACCTGAGTGGAGCCATACTAATGGCATACAATTTATTTAAAACAATTGCGCAAGGTACACTCGAAGCCAACGAAAAAGCCCAAGCACCAGCTCTTGAAGCTGCGTATGTACCAACTGGCGAAGACACTTTCTGGCACCGTTGGTTGGAGCGCAAGCCAATGCCTATGCTGTTTTGGTCGTTGGTAGCGATACTGATAGGTACATTTATCGAACTCATCCCAACCTTTGCTGTGGAGTCAAATGTGCCTACTATTGAAGTAGTGAAACCTTACACAGCCCTCGAACTGCACGGACGAGATTTGTACATCCGTGAAGGTTGCGTAGGCTGCCACAGCCAGATGGTGCGGCCATTCCTTAGCGAAACCGAACGATACGGGCAATTCTCTCAATCAGGAGAATTTGTGTATGACCATCCGTTTTTGTGGGGTTCTAAACGAACTGGTCCAGATTTGCACCGGGTGGGTCGTAAATATCCTGACTCATGGCATTATCACCACATGATGGATCCTACCAGCATGTCGCCAGGTTCTATCATGCCAGCCTATCCGTGGCTCACTGAGCAAACCCTCAATACATCGCTTACTACATCTAAATTAGAAGCACTCAAAAGCATAGGTGTACCTTACGAAGACGATTACATTGCCAACTCAGATCAAGAAATCAAAAAGCAAGCAAATGAAATAACTGATGTTCTGAAAAAAGAAGGTATTAAAGTAAGTAGCGACAAAGAAATCATTGCCATGATTGCCTACCTACAACGCCTTGGTACTGACATCAAGAAACAAAACACGGCTTTAAAATAAACTCACGACCACCAAATCACATAATACAATGTTCAAACAATTCATTGATAAACTACCCGGAGCCGACTTTTTCATGGTCACCTCTCTACTGATTTTTTTGGTGTTCTTCGTCATAGTGGGTTTGTCTTTGTTCATCATGGACAAAAAGCACGTCAGTCGAATGAGCAATCTACCATTGAGCGAGTAAGCATTTTAAGTGATAACCATTGAATCCAGATGAAAAAATACCTACTTCTGACCCTTAGTTTTTTAGCGGCTTCGTCGCTACAAGCCCAAGACACTGGCAATGCCTTTAGTATCAAAACAGGCGAAGACCTTACGCTTGTGCTATTGATGGCAACCATGCTTGCCGTTGTAATGGTGTTGTTTGTAACAGTTATTTATTTTTACTTAGTTCTAAAACGTTCACTCAGTCCACAAACTGAAGAAGCCGCTGCCGAAGAATCAGAGCTTGGTTTTTGGGAAAAACTGCTTCAGATGCGTCCGTTATCAGCCGAAGCACGCATGACCATGAAACATAGCTACGATGGCATTTCTGAACTTGACAACCCTACCCCACCGTGGTTTATGTACTTGTTTTACAGCACTATAATATTTGCGTTGGTTTACTGGGTATATTATCATGTGACTGGCACAGGCGATGTCATGAACCAAGAATACACCAAAGAAATTGCACTGGCAGATCAACAAAAGGAAGCATATCAGAAAAAATTTGCCAATGCTATTAACGAAAATAACGTAGTGGCACTCACAGATGCCAAGTCAATTTCAGAAGGAAAAGCTATTTATACGCAGTACTGTGTGGCATGTCATGCGGCAAGTGGCGGTGGTACTGTTGGCCCTAACCTCACAGACGAATTTTGGTTGCACGGTGGTGGCATTAAGAATCTGTTTCATACCGTTACAGAGGGTGTACCCGAAAAAGGAATGATTTCTTGGAAAAGCCAACTAAAACCAATTCAAATTCAACAAGTTACCAGTTACATTTTAACATTGCAAGGCACCAAACCTGCCGATGGCAAAGAGCCACAAGGCGAAAAATATGTGCCCGAAGGTACAGCTGCTCCCGCTGATTCAAGTACAAAAACTGTTGCCTTAAACTAAGCAATATGAGCCGTGGCATCCACGATATTGACCTGATTGATACCTCTGATTTCAGAGAGCATCTCTCTAACGTTACACAACAGGGTAAACGAATCTGGATTTACCCACGCATTGAAAAAGACGTGCTTTACCGCTGGCGCACCTACTTGTCGTGGGTGCTGCTGGTGGCATTGTTTGCAGGGCCTTTTTTGTCAATCAATGGGCATCCGTTGTTTATGTTCAATGTTCTCGAACGTAAATTCATCTTCTTCGGCGTACTATTTGTGCCACAGGATTTCCACTTAGTAGCCATTGGTCTGCTCACGTTCATTGTTTTTATTATTCTGTTTACTGTTGTATTTGGGCGAATCTGGTGTGGGTGGGTGTGTCCACAAACGATTTTTATGGAAATGCTTTTCCGTAAAATAGAAGTTTGGATTGAAGGCGACCACAAAGCACAGATGCGTTTGGATGCCGAACCGTGGACAAAAGAAAAAATCGTAAAGAAAACAGCTAAACACCTCACTTTCTTTATCTTATCGTTTGCTATTGCTAATACTTTTTTGGCCTATATCATTGGCAAAAAAGCACTCTTAGCTATCGTCTTAGACAATCCTTTTGAGCATATTGGCGGGCTACTTGCTATTCTGATCTTTACGGGGGCTTTCTACTTTGTTTTTGCACGATTTCGGGAATTGGTTTGCATTATTGTTTGTCCCTACGGGCGTTTACAAGGTGTTTTACTTGACAAAAACTCCATAGTAGTAGCCTACGACAATGTACGAGGCGAACCTCGTGGCAAAATCAGTAAACAGTCAGCACAGCCCTCCGAAACGCCTAAGGGTGATTGTATTGATTGTAACATTTGTGTACAAGTTTGCCCTACTGGTATTGATATCAGAAACGGTACCCAATTGGAGTGTATTAACTGTACCTCTTGCATAGATGCTTGTAACTTGGTGATGGACAAAGTAAAACGCCCCCGTGACCTGATTCGCTACGACTCACTAAACGGCATTGCCAAGCAACAAAAATTAGGTTTCACCACTCGTATTGCCGCCTATACTGCGGTGTTAGGACTACTTTTGAGCGTTTTAGTGTTTTTGTTAGTCACTCGTACCGACATTGAAACCACTGTATTGAGGGCATCGGGACTTACGTATCAAAAGCAGGCAAACGGCTCTATATCAAACCTTTATAATATCGAAATCATCAACAAGACCTTTGATGATATGCCTGTGCAATTAAAAGTGAATTCGCCTCATGCCACACTCAAAATGATAGGCAAGCCATTTGGTTTTGTTCAGCAAGACGGCATGGTCAAAGGCTCATTCTTCATTGAAATTCCGCAGACTAATATCAGCGAAAACAAAACGCCATTGACGATTGAGGTTATCTCTAACGGGCGGGTCATTGACCAAATCAAAACGGCTTTTATGGCTCCTGTTTACGAATAACTTATCCCATTTTTACCTCTTTAAATAACTGTTTTATGAAAACTTTCAAACTCAACTGGGGACAAAGCATTGTGGTAGTTTTCATTTTATTTGCCTTATTCATTGGCAGTATGGTTTATCAAATGATTACAACTAATGTTGAAATAGAGCCCTCTTACAAAGTCTATAAATCAGCTAAACCATAAGCACCTTGTTATTCTGGACAACCGCTTTTTTGACTGGCCTTGCCGGTAGCCTGCATTGCGTAGGTATGTGCGGGCCTATTGCGCTGGCATTGCCCGTAGGCGGTCTATCGCCCTTGAAAGCAACCCTTGCCCGCCTCACCTACAACTCAGGAAGAATTCTCTCCTACTCAGTTTTAGGCTTTTTGTTCGGTACATTCGGCAAAGGTTTGTTTGTGGCTGGTTTTCAGCAAAAAGTTTCCATTTTAGCAGGTTTAATGCTACTCTTGATGTTTGTCCCTGCTCGTTTTTGGCATTTTCTATCTTTTCAAGGCTTCATTACTCGGCTCAAAATGCACTTGGGCAAGCACTTACGCAAGCGGTCGTTTCCTAATTTTCTGATGCTTGGGCTTTTAAATGGGCTGTTGCCTTGTGGTTTTGTCTATTTGGGCTTGGCAGGTGCTTTGGCCATGGCTACACCAGCAGAAGGTAGTTTGTATATGATGCTTTTTGGCTTAGGTACCGTACCAGCTATGTTGAGTGTAAGCACCTTAGCCAATTGGGTTACGGCTCGTTTTCGCACTTGGGTTACGCACTGGATGCCCACCTTTGGGCTAATCTTGGCATTTATCTTTATTCTTCGAGGTCTTAACCTGGGGCTGCCTTACCTAAGCCCAAAATTTGAAAAACAGACCGAAATCCCCCTCTGTCATGGCACGCTAAAACCATAAGCCAATGTGCATATCAACTGCCCTACTTCAAGAATATGGTGCTTCGCTGAACCGATTCAAGAAGAGTGAATTTCTTTTCCATGAAAAATGGCCTGCTCATTTTT
Organism: Spirosomataceae bacterium; assembly: GCA_044228045.1. GTDB lineage: Bacteria > Bacteroidota > Bacteroidia > Cytophagales > Spirosomataceae > JAXLVB01. Next base: position 10,190 of record JBGAVQ010000009.1, on the reverse strand, counting down.
ACTTTCAGGTAGAAGAAGGAAGCATCAAGATGACCAATCAGGCAGAGCATTGTGATTTTATTCAGGGTGTGTTTTTGCCAGGAGAAAGTTTTGGTGAACCACCCCTGATTGGCAATTTCCCCTACCCTGCCAACGCCCAAGCCATCACCGACTCCAAAGTTTGGGTGCTGGGCAAGCAAGCCTTTTTGTCGCTCCTTAAAGAAAATTTTGAGGTGCACTTTTGCTTCACACAAACACTGGCTTGGCGACTTTGTTATAAAGCCAACTTATTGAAAGACATGGCTATTTTGCCTCCCGAGCAGCGTATTCTCAATGTAATTGACTATTTTAAATGCAAACACGACTTAAAACAAGGCCATAAAAACAGTCGCTATGAAGTACCCTTTACTCGCCAGCTTTTAGCGGATATGACGGGGCTTCGGGTAGAAACCGTCATCCGCAAAATCCAGCAGCTTTCTGAATTGAACAAACTCAGCATCATTGAAAGTAAGGTGTATAGGTCCTAATATCAACTTATAAACCTACTAATAGAGAATCCCCTCGTTGAATAACACTCAATGAGGGGATTTTTCTTGGTAATGCCCTGCAAATCAAGCTAAAAGTGATTAAAATCATACAGTTCTTATGATTACAGTCATAAGATTATGGTTATATATACTCATAATTTTGACCCATTAAATAAGTATTTATAACTAATTTCTATAATCATGAAACGACTCTTTCTACCATTGCTGGTACTTCTGTTTTTAACCGCTTGTGGAAGTAGCGAGAAAAAAAGCACTGAAACGACCGCCACTCCACCTACACAAGAAACACCTGCTGCTACGGCTGAGGATGACCGAGGTATTGGCCCCATAAAAGAAGTTAAACTCAGCACGCCACTTGACCAAACCCTGGCAGGAGAAGGCAATAAACTGTATGACTTGAAGTGTTCTTCGTGCCATCGCCTCACCAAAGAGAAACTCGTAGGCCCTGGTTGGGCAGGTGTAACCACCCGCCGCAAACCCGAATGGATTATGAATTTTGCCACCAATCCAGACGAAATGCTTAACAAAGACCCCAAGGCCATTGCCATGCTTGAAGAATGTTTGGTGCGTATGCCTAACCAAAATGTAACCGAAAAAGAAGCTCGTGGGCTATTGGAGTTTATGCGAAAAAACGACGGAGAAAAGTAACACTCACTTAATCAATACTACTAATCTAATCTTACACAAATCATGAAAAATCAATCCATCAAAATGCTCTTGGCGGTTGGGCTACTCATTGCTGCGGGTTCTGCCGTTTTACATAGCTGCCGCACAGGAAGCCCCGGAAGTGCCATCAGCGGCGACGCTGCCAGCAAAGCCTATGTAGCACCCGGCAAATACGATGAGTTTTACAATATTGTTTCGGGCGGTTTCAACGGGCAAATGTCTGTGTATGGGCTACCGTCGGGGCGTTTGTTTCGCATTATTCCTGTTTTCTCACTTTTTGCCGAAAATGGCTACGGATTTAGCGAAGAAACCAAGCCAATGCTTAATACCTCGCATGGATTTGTGCCATGGGACGACCTACACCACATTGCCCTTTCGACCACCAATGGCGAACACGACGGGCGTTGGGCTTTTGGCAATGCCAACAACACACCTCGTATTGGCAAAGTGGATTTAAAGACCTTCAAAACCACTGAAATCATCGAGATTCCGAACAGTAGCGGCAATCACTCCTCGCCATTTATTACCGAAAACACCGAATACGCCATTGCAGGCACTCGGTTTAGCTACCCCATGGACGATGGCGGTAGTAATCCCGACGTTTCGATTGGCACCTACAAGAAAAACTTTAAGGGTACGGTGAGTTTTATTGGTGTTGATAAAAATACTGGCCACATGGACGTATCGTTTCAGATTTTGTTGCCGGGTATCAATTTTGACTTGGCCCGTGGTGGCAAAAACAAATCGCACGATTGGTTCTTTTTCTCTTGCTACAATACCGAGCAAGCCAACACATTGCTTGAAGTAAATGCATCGCAAAAAGACAAAGATTTTGTGATGGCCGTTAACTGGAAAAAATGCGAAGAGTTGGTAAAAGCTGGCAAAGCCCAAAAGCAAAAAGTAAGATACGCCCACAACGTATATGATGATAAAACTCACACAGCCACCAGTACCATCAAAACCGAAGTGCTGGTACTTGACCCCAAGGTTATTAAAGACATCGTGTATTTTATTCCTTGCCCTAAATCGCCTCACGGCTGCGACGTTGACCCAACTGGCGAATTCATTGTAGGCTCAGGTAAATTGGCGGCGGTTATACCTGTGTTTTCATTCAGCAAAATTCAAAAAGCCATTGCCGAAAAAAACTTCGAGGGTGATTATGAAGGAATCCCCGTCATTAAATACGAAGCTGCTTTACATGGCGAAGTACAAAAACCAGGCTTGGGGCCGCTCCATACAGAATTTGACGGCAAAGGCAATGCCTACACTTCGTTTTTTGTATCATCAGAAATCGTAAAATGGAATATCGAGAAACTTGAAGTGCTTGACCGTGCGCCTACTTATTACTCAATTGGCCACTTGTGTATTCCGGGAGGTTGCACCAAAAAACCATGGGGCAAATACGTGATTGCTTACAACAAAATCACCAAAGACCGCTACCTGCCTACGGGGCCTGAGCTCACGCAATCGGCGCAATTATACAACATTGAAGGCGACAAGATGCAGCTCATTCTGGACTTTCCTACCACCGGAGAGCCTCACTACGCCGAAGCCATTCCTGCCGAAGTACTGATGAAAAATTCGACTAAGATTTACAAAATTGAAGAAAACAATCACCCTTATGTAGCAAAAGGTGAAAAAGAGGCAACCGTAATACGCAAAGGAAATGAAGTACACGTCAATATAACGTCAATACGCTCGCACTTTACCCCTGATAATATTGAGGGTGTCAAAATGGGTGATGTGGTGTATTTTCACGTAACCAACCTCGAACAAGACTGGGATGTACCACACGGATTTGCCGTAAAAGGGGCAAATAATTCCGAAATATTGATTATGCCCGGCGAAACGTGTACGCTCAAATGGACACCCGACCGAGTAGGTGTGTACCCCATCTATTGCACCGATTTCTGCTCGGCACTACACCAAGAAATGCAAGGTTACGTGCGGGTATCGCCTGCTGGCTCAAAAATCCCACTGAGTTTTTCAACGGGCAAACAAGCTCAACCTGAGCCAGTAGCCTCTGCAAAAAAATAGCGAGTCTTTCAAGTAGCACTACTTGATGACCACTTCTCTCAATCTTTTGAATGGTTGCTAAGGTTATACAACACCTACTGGATTCTCTGAGTCCAGTAGGTTTACAAATCATTTAATTAGTTAATAATCAACATACTAATGAAAAGCATATCAACATTCAGTCGAATAGCCTTAGCCGTATCGGTTTTGCCCGTGGTGCTTTGCTACTTTCTTCCGCTGTGGCGTATTGAGCTATGGGCACCTCAATATCCCGAAGGCTTGGCCATGACCATTTGGTACAACAACCTCGGTGGAGACGTTGAGATAATCAATGGGTTGAATCATTACATCGGCATGAAGCACATCAAGGTTGAGATGTTCCCTGAATTCAGCTATCTCAAATTCATCATTGCTGGCTTTATCGTTTGGGGCTTGTTTGTTGCTTTTATGGGTTCGCTCCGATGGCTCAAAATCTATGCAATTACCCTTGTGTTGGGCGGCATTATTGCTATGGCTGACTTCTATAAATGGGGCTATGACTATGGCCACAACCTCGATCCAACCGCCCCAATTCAAGTGCAGGGAATGGCTTATCAACCGCCCTTAATTGGCTACAAAAATCTGCTCAACTTCACGGCTCTATCTATCCCCGATTCAGGCGGTTGGTTAATTGTGATAGCTGGGGTTGTTGGTGTTCTTTTATTGGCTTTTGAGTTATACAAACGTCAAAAAAACAACAAGCAAACTATTGGCAATCAATTTGTTGCAGCTTTGCTTTTATTATCGTCCATAGCTTGTACTTCATCAAGCGGTCCTGAGCCAATAAGCTATGGAAAAGATGCCTGTCATTTCTGCAAAATGACACTGGTGGACAACAAGTTTGGAGCCGAAATCATCTCCAAAAAGGGAAAAGTTTTCAAGTTTGATGACCTCAATTGCACCCTCAATTTCATAAAAAAAGGCGACCTCAAAGTCCAAGATATGGCGGCGATTTATGTTATTGATTACGCTCAATCAGGCAAGTTCGTTACAGCAGAGCAAGCCTTTTTCCTGAAAACAGACAAAGTGCGTACCCCCATGGCAAGCGGCATACTGGCATTTGAGAAAAAAGAGGATTGTCTCAAAGCTCAGGCCGATTACGGGGGCATCTGTCAAACGTGGCAAAATCTTACCACTGGCAACCTCAATCAAAGCGAACATGAGCATGCTCACTAACAATACTGGTAATAAGGTATTTAGCTATATTTTGGCTTCACTGCTTTGCATCGGTATGGCTCATGCTCGCCTACTTACGGTAGGTGTGCAGGCAGAATTTCGCTCATTGCAGAAAGCCCTTGCAGTTGCCCAAGCACACGACACCCTAAAAGTGATGGCGGGGACGTACCGTGAAGGTACGCTCGAAATTACCAAACCGATAGTGATTTTGGGTGTAAATTATCCTGTGCTGGATGGTCAATTGAAAACAGAAATAATCGCCGTAAAAGCATCTGACGTAACCATTAGAGGGCTGAGGCTCATTAACTCAGGCTATGGAAGTATTCAGGATATTGCTGGCATCAGACTGTACGGGGTGAGTCGTTGCAAAATCATTGACAACATAATGGAAAATACTTTTTTTGGTATTTATCTCACCAATTCAACCGACTGCCTGATTGAGCACAACAAGCTCATTGCTGGCGACAGGGCTCAGTATAACATTGGCAATGGCATTCATCTTTGGAAATGTGAGCGAGCCACCATTATCAACAACGAAATCCGTAAACATAGAGATGGCATATATTTTGAATTTGTAACTAACTCACTGATTAAAAACAATTTGAGTGAGAAAAACCTTCGGTATGGTTTGCATTTTATGTTTTCACATAATGATCGTTACGAGCACAATACTTTTCGCAACAATGGTGCTGGCGTGGCCGTAATGTACACCAAAAATGTGCAGATGTACGGTAACCATTTTGACGAAAACTGGGGCGATTCGGCGTATGGATTACTGCTAAAAGACATTCGTGATAGCCACATTGAGCAAAATACTTTCCGCAAAAACACCATCGGCATTTATATGGAAGGAACGAGCCGTTCGGTATTTAAACACAACGATTTTGCCGAAAATGGCTATGCCATTCGCATACAAGCAAGCTGCGACGACAACCACATTACGCAGTGCAATTTTACGGGAAACACCTTTGACATTGGCACCAACGGCGACTTAGTTCTTAATGATTTTGATGACAATTATTGGGACAAATACGAAGGCTACGACCTAAATCACGACGGCACTGGCGACATTCCTTATCGCCCTGTAAGCCTATATTCCATGGTGATTGAGCAAATACCCCAAGCGGTGATATTGTTGAGGAGTTTTGCCGTTACTTTATTAGACAAGATGGAGCGAATTATCCCAAGCCTAACGCCCGAAAAACTAAAAGATAATACGCCGCAACTCAAACCTGTTCGCCATGATTAAGATTGAAAAACTCAATAAAAGTTTCGGAAAATTATCCGTTCTCCAAGACATCAACTTGCACTTTGAAGGCAATCAGGTGCTTGCCATTATTGGGCCAAATGGCTCTGGCAAAACTACTCTTATCAAGTCGTTGCTTGGCATGGTTGTACCCGATACTGGAAAAATTTGGGTAAACAATCAACTCATCACGGACTCATGCAACTATCGCCAACACTTGGGCTATATGCCCCAAATTGGCCGTTACCCCGACAATATGAAAATCAGGCAGTTGTTTGAAATGATGATGGATATTCGTAAAGAATTGCATTCCAGAAGCCTCGATGAGGAGTTGATTGAAGAATTTGGGCTGAGAAAAATAATAGACAAAACCATGAGTACACTTTCTGGCGGCACGAAGCAAAAGGTATCGGCGGCACTGGCTTTTTTGTTTAATCCTCCCATTTTAATCTTAGACGAACCTACTGCTGGCTTAGATCCGCTATCGAGCGAAATATTAAAAGAGAAGATTCAGCGAGAAAGCCTCAAAGGCAAGCTCATTTTGATTACCTCACACATTATGACCGACTTAGACGAACTCGCCACCGATGTACTGTATCTCTACGAAGGAAAAGTACAGTTCTTTAAATCACTTGACGTACTCAAAGTAGAATCAAATGAACAAAAATTAGGCAAAATTATCGCACGCCTCATGCAAGGAGGAGGAGCATCTAATCCAAACCATCATCGTTTGCATTTTCAGTCATTTTTATCACTTTAACAAGAATGAAACGCATCGCTTTATTTGTTTTACCATTTGCTATGCTCGCCCTACTCACAGGTGTATGGGCAGGTTGGCTTCGCATGGGTTGGCAGTTTGGAGCTATGCCTAATGCCGTTGCTCAACATGGTGTATTGATGGTAGGCGGTTTCTTGGGCACACTTATTTGTATTGAAAGAGTCGTTTTTTTTAAAAGCTTTTGGACTTGGTTGGCTCCGCTTGGCTTTGTAGCAAGCGTACCGCTGCAATTACTCGGATACGTGCAGGCAGGTTATGCGCTACTCATTGCTGGTAGTGTAGGTTATTTGATGGTAATGGGTTTGCTGTCTAAAAAATTCCCATCTATGGGGCAAGCCTTAATGCTCGTAGGAGCTCTATTTCAGTTGATTGCAAGCATTGTATTGTTCTTGACGTACTCTTACCCAATGGCATTTGCTGGGTGGATGGCGTTCTTTCTGTTCACAATCATTGGCGAGCGACTCGACCTCACCCGTTTTATGCCGGTTTCATCGGCGCAGAAATTCCTTTTAATAGGTTTGTTAGTCAGTTTTTTGGGTGGCATGTTTCTCTATCATCGGGGTTTTCAAGCCCTTGAAGCCCTCAGCTTGATTGGTATTGCTTGGTGGCTCATGCGTTTTGACATAGCCTTTGTTAACATCAAACATGGCGGTTTGCACCGATTCTTAGGCGTAAACCTACTACTTGCTTACAATTGGCTGATTATCACCGCTTTTTTATCCTTGTTTGGCACTTATAACGCCCTCATGTACGATGCCGTATTGCATAGCTTTTTTATTGGTTTTGTACTCAGTATGATTATGGCGCATGCTCCTATCATTCTGCCCGGAGTGATTGGTTCCAGTTTACGCCCTTACCACCGCTATCAATACACATGGGTTGGGCTACTACACCTGTCGCTTGCCTTACGGATTGGCGGCGATATTAACGAAAATGTACTATTGCGTCAGTGGGGTTGCTTGCTCAATGGCATAGCATTTATATCTTACCTACTCACCACAGCCATGTTATTTGTGAAAATGAACAGAAAAAAACGATTAAATACGCTTATCCCAGTACCTCAAACCTAACCTCATGAACAAGGTCATCAAATACGTTATCTACGACATCATTCGCAATAAAATTGTGATTGCTTACACGGCATTTTTGTTGCTGATATCGTTGAGTTTTCTGAATCTGGAACCAGACCCCAACAAGGGTATTTTGAGCTTGCTCAACATCATGTTGATTGTAGTGCCTTTGGTGAGCATTATCTTTTCAACCATTCATTTTTACAATTCTTACGAGTTTATTGAGCTGCTTTTGTCGCAACCATTGAGTCGTCGGCGTATCTTTTTGAGCGAATATGCCGGCGTAGCTTCGTCGTTGGCTTATGCTTTTTTGGCAGGTGTAGGTATCCCCGTGTTGATTTTTAATGGCTCCGACAAAGCCCTCATGCTCATACTGGTAGGTCTTCTTCTGACTCTTATTTTTGTGTCATTGGCATTTTTGGCATCGGTTCTCACTCGTGACAAAGCCAAGGGCATTGGCGCAGCACTCATGCTTTGGTTTTACTTCTCGCTCATTTACGATGGGCTGGTTTTGACCGTACTTTTTGCCTTTAATGATTATCCACTCGAAAAAACCATGCTTGTTTTCACAGCACTCAATCCCGTTGACTTGGGGCGGGTAATGATACTGCTTAAAATGGACATTTCAGCACTCATGGGCTATACTGGGGCAATCTTTAAGCAGGTGTTTAACAGCCAATTTGGGCTTGTTGTCTCCTTGTTTGTGATGTTACTCTGGGCTGTTGTGCCTATGTGGATTGCCTTACGGATTTTCACTAAAAAAGACTTGTAATACTTTAATCGAATAACAACAAAACCCTCACAACAATGAAAAATCCTATTTCTATTCTGACTTACTCGTTAATTGTTTGCAGTTTGTGTGCTTGCAACAGCGGCACTACTACCCAATCTACCACTGCTACGGAGGCAAGCACCCCTGCATTGGCAGGCCAGTCGGCGGTGCAAGATGATGTTTCGCAGAAAGATGTGGTAAAAGTAGCCGTTGGCTCACCAGACCATACCACACTTGTGACAGCACTGCAAGCAGCCGACTTGGTAAACGCCCTTGCCAATGCAGGGCCTTTCACCGTATTTGCGCCTACCAATGCCGCCTTTGCAAAACTCCCTGCTGGCACAGTAGAAGACCTTTTAAAGCCAGAAAACAAATCAAAACTGCAAGACATTCTCCAACATCATGTAATGACTTCGGCGTTGGACGTAAACTTCTTTAACGATGGCCAAACCTTTGGCATGGTGGACGGAACTAACGTAACATTCCACAAAAAGGGCAATGATACCTATGTTGATAATGCCAAAATAGTAGCAAGTGTGAAGGCATCCAATGGCATGGTTCATATTGTGGATACCGTTGTATTACCTCCTCAAAAATAGCAACAACAAATGCCATGAAGACCGAACACATTCCAGATTTGCTTCCATTCGTTGGGGTCAAATCAAAAAAAATAGAAGAAAATTCGCACTTTCGAGTTGTGTTTATTTGTTTAGAAAAAGGACACCGACTTGATACGCACACCTCCCCTACCGATGCCTTTGTGTATGTGTTGGAGGGTAATGCCAATTTTAACCTCGAAGGAAAGGCTATTTATCTCTCACCGGGTGATGGTCTGTCCTTTGGGGCAAATCAAGAACATTCCATCAATGCACTTACAAATTTCAAAATGCTGTTAATTAGATAGTTAGCCGTCAGAAAATCATACTACCAATCAAAATGCCCGATATAAGCCAACGTACCGATATTGAACAAGTGGTCAATACTTTCTATGAAAAAGTAAGAAATGACGAACAACTCGGGTACATTTTCAATCAAATTGCCCAAGTTAATTGGGAAAAACACCTGCCTAAAATGTACGATTTTTGGGAACACGTACTGTGGGGAACGGGCAGTTACTACGGGCATCCGATGTTACCTCATTTTCAATTGAATGATAAATTTCCGCTTCAAAATCAGCACTTTGAACACTGGAAATCCTTGTTTTTTGAAACCGTAGATGAATTGTTTGAAGGCCAACAGGCCGAGAATATGAAAATGAGGGCATTTTCGATAGCAGGTATTATGGAGTCAAAAATGCGGATGGTGCAGCAAATGGCAGGTAGTTAAAATCCGCATTTCAATAAAAGTCATTATCTTTCAGCCATTTTTAAGCCAAAAAGAAATGACCAAGCCTGTTTCAAAACTATCTAATTCAACTCGTTTTTATCGTAAGCTTCATAAATGGATTGCTATTCCGCTGCTGCTATTTATGATGCTCATTGGCGGAACAGGCTTACTGTTAGGCTGGAAAAAACACATCAACCTACTCCCCAAAACCGAGAAAGGTAAAAGTAAAGAAAGTGCCGACTGGATAAAGATTGATAGCATTCAGTCGGTTGCCAAAAACTATGCAACCCGTGTGCTAAAAGTGTCAGATGAGATTGATCGAATTGATATTCGTCCACAAAAAGGGATTGCCAAAATCGTATTCACTGAACATTTTACCGAGTTACAGATTGATTGCCAAACAGGTGAAGTGTTGGCTGTAAATACCCGAAAATCAGATTTCATCGAAAAAATTCATGATGCGTCTATTCTGGATTTTGTGTTTGGCACTTCCAACGAGCAAATTAAACTCACTTACACTACCTTAGTGTCGCTTGGTTTAATCCTACTTTCGTTTAGCGGATTTTGGCTTTGG
>JBGAVQ010000308.1:0-6701 GCA_044228045.1 Spirosomataceae bacterium | reverse complement strand
GACAGTAAGCACTGCCGAACGCCCATCAGAGGCCCATACACCAGGCCCTGGATAAAACATTGGCCTCTTGGTAAAGTATTGGTTATCAGTTAAATTATTTAGATTTAACTTGATGAGCAAACTTTTGGACACATAATAGGTTGTGTTGAAATCTAACAAACCATAAGCTGGCACTAAGCCAACTGCACCCGTTGCTGAGGGTTTTATGGTGTTTAGGGCATCTGCATAACTTTGTGCCGTGTAGCTGTATAGTACCGAAGCACTCAGGCGTGTGTATTTGAGATTTACGCCGTTGCGAGAAATCCATTCTGGCACACTTTCTACATGGTTGCCACTCACATTTACATTTTCTTGATTTACTCGCACTTGGGCATTTTTGTAACGACCGTCCATATAGGCTGTAGAAGTAAACACCGATAAACGCACCTGTGAAGCTAACCGAAAGCCAGCTTCTACAAACAACTCGATGCCTTTGGTTAGCGAATTGCCAATATTGGTACGATAGATATAAGTACCTGCTGCGTCTGTTTGCGAGAGTGTACCCATGCGGTTGTTGTACTGAACAGCAAACGCACTTACGTCCCATTTGAGTCTGTCTAACGAGCCTCGATAACCAACTTCAAGATTATATCCAAAGGCATCTTTCAAGTTCTTATCCACTCGCTCATAGGTACTTGCAGGAATAATATCCTTAAAAATGACAGGCCGATATGCTTGCGACCAACCACCATAAAATTGCTGGTTTTGAGTGAGTTGATAGTTAAAATTAACCCCTAACAACGGAAAAGAATGCTTGATGGTGGCTGGCAAATCACCGGGATTGTAGTAACTAATACTGCCAGACATGGCCGACCCCCCAGCTTCAAACCGCACGCCGGGATTCACAGAAAGTCGAGGGCTAAGGCGGAAACTATTTTCTACAAAAATAGCCACATTGTGTGTTTTGAAATGCAAATTTCGCCCCCAATTGCCCGTAATGTTGAGGTCATAGTTTGTACCAGTAGTGCCCACCCCCAACTGTCGGCGATGGAGGTCGTTGTTGATTAGTTGAAAACCACCAAGTAAAACAGAAGTTTGATTGAACAATTGATAATAATGCAAGAACCGTAACTCGGCAGTATAAGAGTTAAAATTGTCAATGTCCACTTGTCGAGCAGCATAATTGAGCGTAGTGGCATCAATTTTATCTACAACAGTTGCCAGCTTATCAAACAAAACACTGTTGCGTGAACCCAATACCGCCGAAACTTTGGTTTGGAGTTGTGTGCGGACACCCAGTCGCCAGTCAAGAGTTAACGAAGGGATATAAATATCGGGGCTGAAATAGTTGCGTGAACGAGTAGCCTGCCGAGGATTAGCATAGAACATACTATCAGTGAGCGGCCCAGGGATGTGATAGAGGTACTTAGAGCGAGAAAAATCTGCCGTAAGTGCCACATTTCTATTGAATTGGTAGCCCAAGCGAACCGACTGTGCTTCGGCATCGCTTTGGCTATTTTGGCGATAACCGTCTGAATGGCGTTTGCTGTAATAAGCATAATAGGTCAGTTTTCCTACCTTGCCACCAATGGCGTTGAAGCTACTAAGCAACCCAAACGAGCCAACTGAGTTGATACTTTCAAAACCAAATGCTCGAGCTGTGTCAGCAGACTTGGTCACATAGTTGAGCATTCCACCAAACTGAGCCCCATATTGCAAAGAACCTGTTCCTCGAATCAACTCAATTTTTTCAATAGATTCCATAGGCATACTATAATGGCTGGCTGGATAGCCGTACATATCAGAGTTGGTAATGATGCCGTCTTTGCGAAGGTTAAACTCCCAACCCCGATGCGGGTCAAGTCCACGAGTAGAGATATTAACCTGATTACCAGAGCCATCCATGTCATACACAAACACACCTGGCACTTTAGAAAACAATTGTCGGGGCGTTTTTTCAGCAATATTAGCATCCAGATTTGACACTGATATTACCTCATTTTTTTTGCCATTTACCAACAACGTACCTTGAATAGTAGGCAAGCGGTCTATTTCTGAAATCAAGCGATTTTCTTTCACATTAACCTCATTCAACTCACGGCTTACCTGCTTGAGTACAATAGTAAGTTTTGTTTGAACATTAGCTTCTACAAGTACTATTTTTTGCAAGGTTTCGTACCCCAGGTAAATAAATTCGAGCGTAGTTTCTTTAGGCAAAAGGTTACTAAGCTCAAAATAACCACGCTCATTGGTTAGTGTGCTTTGGGTTGCTCCTTTTTCTTTCACTACTACTCCGGCTAATGCCTCTTGTTTAGAACCCACTACCCTACCGAAAACGCTTCCTTTTTGTGCTTGAGCATATAGTTGAGCCATTGCTCCTACCAGCATCAAAAGTGTAAAAATTGGTTTAAATAGTTTCATCTGATTAAAAGTTATTTTTAATAATACCAGATGGAACGCCCCTGTCTGTATAGTCACTTGCGTGGGCGTGTCATTGTATTTGGCATTTGTTTTTTCACTTATTTCTGTAAAATGGTGCCAATAGATACCCCTAACGATTCCTAAAAGGTAGCGTTGTGTTCTCATACTTTTTCAACAAAAAAGTGCGTTGGTATCCATGTCACCATCATTAGTGCAGGGCTTGAGCCTGACTAATCAATCATGAATTGGTAGAAAATAACAAACGCTCAGGAGGAGGTGAAAACGGGGTAAAAAAGGTAGAATAAAAACAGGAGGAATGAGTAGAAGGTGTTTGTAAAGCAAGGTTTTGTTCCCAGCTCACTAATGCAATAAGCGACCGAAGTGGTAGATAGTCTTTGGTGAGGTTTTCTAAAAATTTGGCAGCTTTCTGGTGCGTTCCTGGTGCATCACTAAAAGTAAGCTGTACGGCCTCAGTAAGTTTTTGGAGTAATTGTTTTTGTTGGCGATCTTTTACACACACCAAAAACAGCGTATCATCCTGAACTTTCTGTTTGAATAGCGTATAAAACTCACCGTGATGCTCAAACCGCCCAGTAACTCGCTCATAATCTTGCATATTTTGCCAATAAGGCAAGTTGATCGGAATTTTCACTTGAAACAGTTCGTGTCCATAGATGTCTTCTGTATCTAAGCGATGCTCCATGTCTTGACGTGCCTGCCACTGCATGCCCATATAAACAGGATAATGCCCCAGCACATTAAACAGGAGCAGCCCTAAAAGACCGATGGCAGTGATTTGTTTCAAGATAATGGATGATTCTCTTAAAAAGACAATGGGCAAATTTAGTGCCAATTTACAAACACACATCATCAGTGCCCAAGCCACACACACCCAATCATACAGGTTCGTAAAAGAAAAAGGTGTCAGCTACGTTGCTAAACGCCTAACACCTTCTTCATACTATTTTTTCGCTCTTCGCTCGTTCTATCTCATTTCTTCCACTTCAACGCATTTACTTTTTTGCCAATATTAGTACCCATTCGTATGCCTTCGTCGCAGTCCATGCGGTAATGTACACCCAGATAGACTCGGGAAACGGCGTTTTCAACAGCCATATCATAAAAAGTATTAAAAGCCCGGGGCTTACCAATAAACTCAGTGCGAGCTTCGTGGCAACGATCTGTCATTGAATAATTATAGCCATAAATTTCTCCTAATACCTCAGCTGCCACAGCACCAAATGTAGAGTGTCCTGATGGATATGCTGGAAACGGCGGCGTAACGCCATCTATTTTGGCAATTGGGTTGTTCAAATTTGTTTTCCAGCTGGGGTCAATGGCTCTACGAATAAAATCAATTGGGCGCATTACATTGTAGATATACTTTGAATTCCAGCATGCAATACCGGCATCTGTTAATCCCATTCCTACTTTTACGTAAGTGTAAATTGCCTTATCAAGCGGGGCTTTCTCTTTGGTAATCACCTGATTAGCTATTGCCACCCAACGAGCAGCAGGCTCAAAGGTAAGTTGGTAAATGTCGTCGCTCCAAAACTCCCCAATCCACTGTGTCTCGTAAGTTTTTTGGGTTGTCATGGCATAAACCTCTAAGCCTTGTGCATAAAAAGGCGAGGTAACCGAAGTATTAAAAGCAAGTGGAGGACGGGCAACTTTATCGTCGGCAGTAGCTACAAAAGTTCGTACATTGCCCCAGTAGGGTAGTAAAGCCTTTGAGTAGTCAGGGAATGTTGGTTGCCAGTTTCCTACTCCTACTATGGGAGTATAGTCTGTGGGTTGGTTACGCAAAAAAGCATCATGCCCCCATGTATCAGTTTTTGACCAGTCATAAACAGCATTGGCAACGGCTTCTCCATACTTTTTAGAGCGTTCAAAAACGGCAGCGTCGGTAGTGGCCTGCAGGCGGTCAAATTGTTCTTTTCCTGTATTATCAATTTTGGCTTTGAGCGCATCCGACACGTGTGGATACATCCCTTTGAACATCACGAGCAACGCTGCATTTTCGGCAACTTCCCATTGATAAGCGACTCCTGCTTCGGGTTTTGGAATGGTTAAACCAGCGTAATAGCCTGCCACCGACTGATACTCTTTGGAGCCACCCACCATTGCTTCATAACCAGCTAAGCCAATATAGCCCATGGCACGAGCCGATACGGGCGGGCGATAGCCAGAGGCATAACGGCTCATTTCGAGATAAACATCACCCCATTTGAGAACAACGTCTGCCGAATAATCTTTGGGTGTTTTTTGTGAAGCTGAGGGGGTTACTTCGTCGTTTGTGGGTTGGCACGAGAACAGGAGCAAGCTACTTAATGCTACTCCAGACACAATGCGGTACAATTGTTTCATTTTAGTACTGTTTTACTGTGTTGATAATTCATTAAATATAAGTTTATCTGAATTATAGGTTTTTATCTTGAACAACTTAGCAACTACCTCATTATAAGACATTTGCTAATTATTTTTTACTTTTTAAACTTCAAACCATTAATATTACGCCCAATTTTCCTTCCTTCGGCAAGGCCTATTTCGTTTGCTGCTCGGAAGTGAATACCTCCATAGAGTCGAGAAATGGCAGCTTCGTCGGCAGCTTCTTAAAAGTTACTAAATGAGCGAGCCTTAAAGCCACGGGCTTCGTGCGTGTTGTCTGCAAAAGAAAAATTATATCCGAATAATTCTGACAAAATTTGGGAAAATGCTCCAGACTGGGTAGAATGTCCCGACAGATATTCTGGAAATGGTGGTGTAGCTATCAGAGGCTTCCAATTAGGGTCTATTGCTGCGTTAATATAAGTAATGGGTCTCATCAAGTTATATTGGTACTTGCACTTCCAACAGCAAACAAATGCATCTGCCACAGCAATACCTACTTTGGCAAAGGCCTCGGCAGCTTTGTCTAACTTGGCATTTGCTTTTTTGATGGCAATAGCGGTAAGCGAGTACGAGTGACCAGGTGGCGTGATGGTTCCACCGCCATCTGCCCAAAACAGTGCAATTGTTTTTTGCTCATCGGTTAAGTTTTTACCCGCCGAATATACTTCAAGTCCTTGTGTAAAAAAGGGTGAGGTAATCTCAGTTGAGTATTTGAGAGGTACAGGCGGTATTACAGCTACATTGGAGCCTACAAAGGGGCGGTTGAGTCCCCAATAAGGTTGCAAGGCTCTACCAGCATCTCCGGCTGTTGTTTGCACCCAAAAACCCACTCCTACTGGTGGCACATAATCTTTGGGTTGGTTTCGTAAATAGCCTTCATGTCCACCATCAGCTTTTGACCATTCAAAAATAGTTGTGGCTATGTCTCGTCCGAACTTCACTGAACGGTCAAAGACTTCTGAGCTAACATCGGTGGTTTTATAAGTGGCATTTAGTGCTGTTTCGAGCGAGTCAATGGTGGTTTTGTTGGCAAGCGTGGTATTTGCAAACAAGTTTTTCAGAATAGCAGCCTGTCCAGTATTAGCAACAATAGCCCATTCGTATTCACGACCAATTTCTGCTTTGGGTACACTGTTTAGTTGGTTGAGTTGTCCAGCCAATGACTGATAGTTATTTGTGCCCGGTGCCACACTCTCATATAATGTTACACCGGCATAACCCAATGCTCGAGAAGCCACAGGAGGAGTAAAACCCGATGTGGTACGGATCAGTTTTAAGGTAAGATCAGCCCATTTTAAGGCTACCTCAGCGTCAAGCGCATCAGCAGTTTTAAGCGTTGGTTTAGGGTCTGTTTCGTTTGTTTTTTGACAGCCTCCCAGCCAAAGCACAAGCCCCAAAAGCAGGATAGATGAGCGTATAGTAGCGTGCCATTGGGCTTGTTTTTTTAAAATTGGCACGGTGTTTGAGAGATACTGTAAAGATGATTTCATAAGTTGTTTTTGGTTTTTACAGTCAAAGGACTTCAATCAGTAGTAAGTATATCTATCTAAATTATAGGTTTAGATGAAATAGGTACAACCTTTAAAGAATATACGTGCAAAAATTTTGCCAAAAACTATCCCAATCTGTTAGTGCCTCAATTCAAACTCACCACTTGCGTGACGTTGCGCCATTTCTACATAATGAGCGGCACTATGCATCAGCATTTTTTCAACTGTTTCGGGGGGCAACTGCTTCACTACCTTGCCCGGTACGCCCAGCACCATTGAATAATCAGGTACTACCATGCCTTCGGTTACTAAGGCGTGTGCGCCAATAATACAAAACTTACCCACCTTAGCCCGATTCAAGATGGTAGCCCTCATGCCTATTAAGGAACCTTCGCCAATGCTTGCCCCATGCACAATGGC
>JBGAVQ010000307.1:0-6704 GCA_044228045.1 Spirosomataceae bacterium | reverse complement strand
CATTCAATATCTTTGGGAAGCAGTGCTTGCTTGGCTACCATTTCTTGCACTTTGTTCTCGCCAAAGGTCTTACAACCAGCCTCATAAGCCTCTAACAGCACTTCGGGTGGATGTGTTTTGGTAACGGCAATTAGTCTGGCTTGTGTCTGTGCCAGTTCATTATTTATCTTCGTTAAATTTTGTTTTATACTCATAAAGCATTAGTTTTCGTTTTAATTAAATAAAAGCCTTTCACAAGCAAAATTGTTTAGGAAAAGACCTACTTTTGTATCTAAATCCTAACCATCAAATTATCAGCACTTTATGGAAACTAATCAGCGCAATAGCAACGACACTAAACTAAAAGCCGCCATTGGTGTGATGGCACTTATCATTGGCGTTTTGGGGTATTTGTATTTCCAAGAACGACAAACCAACACTTCTAAGGATTTGGTTATTAACACCAAAACTCGAGAATTGGTCACCACAACCACCAAATTAGATTCCATCTCGAACCAATTAGATGCAAAGATAGCCGAAATCAAGATGCTTGGTGGTAATGTAGAAGAATTGATGAAAGCCAAAGCTCAACTCGAAACTGACAAGCGTTCGTTGCAAAATCAATCGAGTTTTAATGCCAAAAATTACGAGACCAAAATAAAGTCTTACGAAACGTTGTTGGCTCAAAAAGATACAGAAATTCAAAAACTTCGAGAAGAGAATCAGGTGCTTACCTCGCAAAACCAAAATCTCAATCAAGAAAACACTGGTTTAAAAAGTGAGATTCAAACTACCAAACAAGCCTTTACAGATTCGGTCAATACGTACTCAGCCAAAAATAAAGAGCTTGCAGAAAAAGTAACCATCGCTGCTGCCCTCAAAGCCGAAGCCATCAAGGTAACGTCTATTTCGTCAAAAGGCAAAGAGTCTGAAGATGATAGCTATAAAGCCAAAAAAATTGACCGCATCAAAGTATCTTTCAATTTAGCCGACAATCCCTTGACTAAAAAAGAGAACAAAGATATTTATATGCGTTTATTAGGGCCAGATGGTGCCGTTATTTCTGACATGGCTACTGGGTCGGGTGCTTTTATGTACCAGGGTAACGAAACCATCTATACCGCCAAGCAAAAGGTGTTTTATAGCAATACTCACCAAGTTGTGGACTTTATTTATAGCCGTGGAGCGCAGTACAGCAAAGGTAAGCACACCATTGAGCTTTATTCTGAGGGTTTCCTTATTGGTAAAGGTAGCTTAGAGGTGCGTTAAGCACATCGCTGATTTTTTACAATTAGGCGGCGGTAGCCGCCTTTTTTGTGTTCAAAATAATCCAAGTTGTTCGTTCAAGCCTAATTTATCAGTCAAAAACTCATTGGGGTCTTTATATCCTTTGGGCACATTGCGGCGAGTAGTCAAAATTCCAAACTGCCGAAATAGTTCTTCCATTTCGTCAGCAGCACGATGGCCAGCTTGGTCGTTATCAAGCAAAAAACATACTTCTACTCTTTTGAATAATTTTACCCAGTCTCGTTTGAATACATTGGCTGTACCCAAGCTCACTGCAGGAAAGCCTTCTTGCACTAATTTCATACAGTCAAAAGCGCCTTCAGTCACAAAAACAGTTTTACCGAGTTTTGTTTTGTTCAGTAAGTCGCTGTTAAACAACGTAATAGGATGACCTGTTAAGAACTGATAACGGTTTACGCCTTCGGGAGGTTGCCCCAAAGTTCGCCCTTGCAGATACACAATGCGCCCGTCACGCATGTAAGGAATAATAATAGGATGACGGTAAAAAACAAGGTTGTTTTTTTCGTTGTACAAGCCAGACTCTTGCAAATCGAGGGTCGAAAAACGGGTTTTCAGATGGGCATTTACATCAACATAGTCTTTGATTACAAACAAACGAAATTCCTTAATAGTCCCGTCAGAAAGACCTCGTTTTTTTAGATACTTGTATCCTGTTTCGGCAGTGTCGTTGGTTGGCTGGCTCAGGCAATAGTCTCGAAATACCTCATAAATTACGCAATGTTGTGGACTGACCTCTTGCTCTTTTTCTACATTTCTGACTTTAACTTGCTGTAAATTGGGGGCTTGATATGGTTTTCGATTCCACTTTTGTTTTTGAAAACCAGGCAGATACACGCCTGCAATTTCTTGCATAGCCTGCTGAACAGATGTTTTGGTCAGATGGGTATAGAGCGTAAGCTGATTGCCCGTTTTGCCACAACCAAAGCAATAAAAGCTATTTGTTTGGGGATAAAAAGTAAATGAAGGCGTGTCTTCGTCGTGAAAAGGGCAGCTAATTCGATGGTGGCGGTCGGGTTTTAGCCCCAAATCCTCAGCGATTTGTAGGATTTCTATTTTCAAGATTTCCTCTAACAAGTTCATGATGAGGTGAGCAGTTGCTCAAGCATAGTTAGGTTGGTTGCTTCGTTAAAAATAGCGTCAATCGATATCGAAAAGCCTTCCACCGCCACACTTTTGACGTACCCGTTATCTGATTTTAGGTGCAATTCGTAGCGTACCCGTTATCTGATTTTAGGTGCAATTCGTAGCCAGTTGAAGTTAAAATATATTGTTCAAGCAATTGGTTTTCAGCATCAATTATCCAATACTCCATCACTTCATGGGCTTCGTAGTCTTGAAACTTAATCCCACGGTCTTTGTCTTCGGTGCTGTCTGAAAGTACTTCTATAACCAAATCAGGTGCAGGAAAAAGCGTTTGATTTGGCGAAAAAAAGTCTGCTTTTTCTTTTTTAAAAAAGACTACATCTGGTTCATAGTCATTACGAGTGAGCCGAACCATAATCTTTTCATAGCCCACAAAGCCTAATTTATTTTTGCGGACATAAACGCCAAGTAAGCAATTCAGTAAACTACTGGCATCGTTATGTTTTTTCTTGACAGGTGAATGTACAATGATTTCGCCATTGATAAACTCTACCTTTTCTTGCTCTGTAATTTCATTGTAAAACGCTTCTCGGCGTTTTTGTTCTTGGTTTAAAATCACTTGTGCTTCCTGAATCAGCAAGAAAGCATTAGGTGTTTTGAGCAAATCAGCAACAAGGGTAGTGTACATAAGTATTTAGATTTGACACTAAATTACAACAAGTTCATCAAAAACAAAAGGCTTCGCTAAATAGCAAAGCCTTTTGATACATCAAACAGATATGTGGAAAATTCTATTGCAAAAATTTGAGTTTCAGATCATTGAGGCGGCTCTTGATAGAGGCATCTACTTGTGTATCGCCAACCCGAAGCATATAGCCTCCTATGAGGCGCTCGTCTAACTTCTCTTTCAACTCTACTGTTTTGCCTGTTGCATCGGCTACAATCTTTATAAATTGTTTGCGTTGGCTATCTGTAACAGGTGTAGCGGTAGTCAGGTGAGCGGTCACAATATTGTTGAGTTCGGCGTATTGTGCCTGAAATGCCTCAGCAACCGATGGCAAAATAGCCTCCCGGTTTTTCTTAGTAATAATGTCGAAAATACTGAACGACACAGGATGCACTTTGTCTCTGAAAATATCGTTCAGAATCGCTAATTTTTTCCAGTGCTTTACAATTGGGCTTTTGAGGGCAAGGGTAAACGCACGGCTATCTTCGCATACTTGGGTGAAGAGCTTCATGTCTTCATTCACACGATCAAGTAGGCCTTTTTCTTGTGCCAAGCCAATCAACGACTTAGCGTATCGGAATGCAACGGTTTGTTCTGACATTTTCTTGCAGTATTGAGAAGTGAGTATTGAGAAGTGAGTAAAATACCCTTCTCAATGCCATCTTCTTTATTCTTAGTTCAATCGTGCGTCGGCAATAAGGCTTGTTACTAATTTTTCTTGAGCTGTTTTATCAGCAAGCTCCGTACGTAATACTTTCTCGGCAATTTCGAGCGAAAGCGTTGCTACTTCTTTCCTGAGTTGGGCAACGGCAGCCGATTTTTCAGTTTGAATAGCCTGACGAGCATCTTCAATGATTCTCTTGGCTTCTACTACTGAAGTGTTTTTAGCCTCTGCAATCATCATATCAGATGTTTCTTTGGCTTGTTTAATAATGCTATCTCGCTCGGCACGGGCTTCGGCCAATAGTTTTTCGTTTCCAGACTTAAGGTCGGCCATTTCTTGGCGAGTTTTCTTGGCTAAATCAAGCGCATCTTGAATAGACTGCTCACGTTCAGTTAATGAGCTCAAAATTGGTTTCCAAGCGTATTTGCCCAAAATGAAGACCAAGCCCAAAAACACCACAATTTGCCAAAATATTAAGCCGAGTTCGGGGGTAAGTAATGCCATGTTTTTAACAATAAATGGATGATAGAATGAGTGAATAACAGAATATTTCTGTGAAATGAGAAATTTTCAAAAGAATCCAAGTACAAAAAGAACCCGTCCGCACGCCTAATGCGAAGCGGACGGTGTTCAAGAAGTTGGATTACAACAACAAGAAGCAAATTACAAGAGCGAACAAAGCCACGGCTTCAACAAGCGCAGCGATGATCAACATCATGGTTTGAATCTTGCCTGATGCCTCGGGCTGACGAGCCACCGCTTCCATAGCTGAACCACCAATACGGCCTACACCAAGACCTGCGCCTATTGCAGCAAGACCTGCGCCAATACCAGCACCCAGAACTCCATAATTAACGCCGTCAGCAACGGCTTGTAAAAGGATTGAAAGCAACATGATTATTATAATTAAAAGTAAAACAAAAATTCTAATTAATGATGCTCATCGTGATGAGCTTCTTCTAACGCTGTACCAATGTACATAGAAGTTAGTAGGGTAAAGATGAAGGCTTGCAAAAGCGCAACTAACAGCTCAAGCATATTGATTGCCAACACAAATACTGACACGCCAGCACCTACAAAGGCATTTTTGAACATAAAAACCAGTCCAATCAAACTCAATAAAATGATGTGCCCTGCTGTAATGTTAGCAAACAAACGAATCATTAAAGTGATTGGCTTTACAAACACACCGATAATCTCAACCGGAATCAAAAGTGGCAATACAAAACTTGGCACACCCGGAGGAGCCACCAAGTGTTTCCAATAAGCTGATTTACCGTTGATATTTGTAAGCACAAATGTGATGAGGCCCAATACTAAGGTAACGGCTATGTTGCCAGTCACGTTGGCACTACCGGGTAGCAAACCAAGTAAATTATTGAACCAAATAAAGAAAAACAAGGTGAGCAAATACGGCAAAAACTTCATATAGTGTTTCTCGCCGATGTTAGGCCGAGCTATTTCGTCACGAACATATACAATGATTGGCTCAAACATTGACTGAACGCCAGTGGGAGCTTTGTCTTTGTTTTTGACAAATCCTTTACGCACGCTCATAAAAACAACTATCAATAAAATAGCCGAAATAAACAATTGTGCTACGTTTTTGGTAATGGAAAAGTCATATACTTTGCTGCCGTCTTGGGCATGAATTTTTTCGTGTTCCAACACTAAACCATTGAAAGGCACAAGGTTGTGGTGTTCGTCTTTGAAGTTTGACGACGAGAAAACCTGCAAGCCGCCTTTTTCAGAATAAACAATACACGGAAGCGGAATCGAAAGGTGGGTGTGACCAATTGTTGCAAAATGCCACTCATGGCTATCGGCAATGTGGTGCATAATCATCTCGCTCATGTTGAATTTTTCTTCTTTGCCTTCATGTGGATCTTCGGCAAAAACTTGAAGCGAGAACAGCACTGCCAACAGACTAAATGCTATCTTAGAAAAGTTAAATTTGACTTGCATAACTACGTCCGAGTAAAGGTATTTGGTGTACGAGACTCGTTAAATCGTTAATAATCAGAAAATTAGAACAAACACAAAAACTAATTATTGCTTATTGTTTTGCTCTCCCCCCGAAAAACGCCGCAAGTTAGCAAGATTGCTCCAAACTTCAAAACTTGTAAACAATAAATAAAGTGCAAAAAAGTTTAACACGAACAATCGGCGATTAGGTGTGCCGACCAGTACCATTACGCCTACAAACACCAAACTCAGTATAAGCCGCCCTACCATGCTTGCCAAGGAGAAGACAACGAATTTTTCACGATTTTGGGCAAATGCCTGATTCATTAACACATTATTGAGGTACGAAATGGTTAAGAAAAAAGCGAATAAAGTCCACTTTAATGGGTGCAAATAAGGAGAGAGTCCAATGGATGGAGCTAAAAAAAATACAATTCCTACTACAAAAATCAACACTAAATTTCGCATGACCTCATTGCTATATTTGAGGGCGAAGGTAATAATTATTTGCCATCAACTCTTCTATCTGCACTTAGCAAACTTTTTAAAACCAAAGCAAGTGCTTGCACAGCGTTTTCGTAACCATTAGACAACAGGTTGCTATCTTTGTTATTACGATCGTTAGCTCCCCTTCTGACTCACAATACCCACAGATTTTCACTAATGCTACAATGACTGGGCAAAACATTCGTTCTATACTTCTGTAAATCAACCTATCTGAATCACCATGAAAAAAACTTTACTGTTCTTGTTACTTATGTCGTTTTTTTACGCAAAATCAAACGCTCAAACCAACGAAAAAACACTCATTGAAAATACCATTCAGCTCTATTTTGATGGCTGGATGACAGGCGACACAAGCAAAGTAGGCAAAGCCATGCATAGCACTTGTCACTTGAAGGTATATCGTGATCAAGTTTTCAGAGATATTAGTAGAACTCAGTATTTAAGTGGGTTTAAACCCCATCCCAAAGAAGA
>JBGAVQ010000306.1:0-6706 GCA_044228045.1 Spirosomataceae bacterium | reverse complement strand
GTCAGGTGAGTCTTCAAAATATTCAGTTTGTGGGTTTTGAGGTGGGTATTGGGGCTGATGAAAAAGCATCTGTTTTACTAAAAAATTGCTTTGCTGATAAGGCTTTACACCGAACAGAATTGTTAAATCTGGCACCAAACCAGCGTTGGAAAGTCAAAACTGATGTTCAGAAATTGCCATAGTTTGTTGGTTGATTTTTTTGATTGTTTTTGCCGGTCTGACTATCGTCAGACCCAAACCATTTAGACCAAACTATTTAAAATTTTCCAAATATTAATTGCCCCAATGGCAACAATCCACCAACCCAAATCAACATTTTCAAGACCTTCTGAACGACTGTTATTAGCAGGAGTTAGCGTTTTGCTGCTTTTGTTATTGGGAAGATTGTATGCCAACCTTAGTCCACAACTCAATGAGGCAGAGGAGGCATATACTGCAAATAGAGCAATTAACTTGTCACCCTCAATAGATAAAACACGACTTAGTAGTGTAATTTTTCAAGAAAATTATCTTGAAGACACAAAGGACATTCGTTTTTTAGTAAATAATTTAGCACAATCGCTACAAGTAGTTGGTGGTAGTTTGGACAACCTGGGGGCATTGAATAAAAAAGCCTTCACTATTCCAGCCATTGCTGCCTTAGACTATGGGGGTTCGGGTTATCACAACGATTTCTTAGTATCACTTTATCGCCTTGGGTTTGACTCTACCCTTTATGCCATCGAAAAAATTCGACCCAAGCCCCATAGCTCAGTGGCCAATCTCGGTAAATCAGATGGTTTGCAAATGTCTGGCGTAGTGACTGATTTTGAGGCTAAAAAGCCACTTGAAGGAGTATTAGTTAGGCTGGTGCAGCATTTCCCGTCAGCAGTTCGGACCGAACAATTTTTTAGGTACGCCCGCACTGATAGGCAAGGGCGATACGCTTTTGAAGGGCTAACACCCAAGCAATCATATAGTGTATTGCCACTGATGCCAGGTTTTGAATTTGGAACAAGCCAAGGAAGCGACAACTTGAAAGAGAATAGTGAAAACCTACATTTTAGAGCCAAACCACACACAATTAGGATACTCAACACTGACGTTTACCAGCGCATTAAAGAAAATAAAACCTTTACAGTACGCACGCCCCAAGAATTTAGAAGCCAGTTTGCTTTTTGGACTTTGCTGTTTTTTATCTCGTTTTGGTTGGTTCATCTCGGCTGGGTAGTTCGTCGTTTCAAGGGAGATTTCTTGATTTTGCCCTTGCTCATGTTGTTGTCAGGAATCAGTTTTGTAATGATGCTAAGTATTCAAGATCCATTGCTCGACACGTTTCGAGCTGACGACGTGGTGCAAGGTGTCATGATGGGTTTAGCTGCTTTATTTTTGTTTTCACAGGTCAATGTAGCTCGTTTTTATGTATCTAAGTATTTCGACTACCTGGCCACTCTACTGGGTAAAAACACCTTTCAACAAACTGGCTGGACGTGGCTTTTGCTTGCTTTTGGCTTGATGCTACTCGTGGTTGTATTTGGCACAGGCCCCGAAGGAAGCGGCGTGAAAGTAAACCTCTCGCTATTGGGCTTTTTGTTTCAGCCGAGTGAAGTCACCAAGTTTTTGGTGATTGTGTTTTTCGCTGGGTACTTTACGGCTAACACTGAATTTCTTCGCCAAATCCCCAGTATTCAGTGGCGATTTAAAAACAACCTTCGCATTTTTATTGGTTTTTTGCTGCTATTGAGCATCTATCTTATTTTGGGTGACATGGGGCCAGCCCTTGTGCTTTGTCTTACTTTTTTGATTTTCTATGCTGTTGCTCGTAACGAACTCGGTATCATGCTCTTGGGGGTTTCGCTTTATTCGGCGTTAATTTGGGGGGTGAGCCAAGTCGTTGATTCGCACAACAAAATGCCTTTTGTAGCAGTTACTTTGCTGTATTTGTTGGCTTGGTGGGCGTATGGTTTTTTCAAGAATGACTTCAAAGAAACGCCCTTGTTTACGGTGTTGCTTATTGCTGTTTTTATTTTTGGTGAAGCCTTACCTTTCAATTTTGCACAACGCCTTGCCGACCGCAACGATATGTTTCGGAACAATTGGGACAACCAGCTTCACGGCGGCGACCAAGTGGCGCATGGCATTTGGTCGTTGGCATCGGGTGGGTGGTTTGGGCAAGGTTTGGGCAAGGGCTTCCCCAATGTGATGCCAGCCAATCATACCGATATGATTTTGCCCAGCATTGGCGAAGAACTCGGCCTATTCGGGTTGGTGGCAATTTTCTTATGTGTGGGTATTTTGTTGCACAGAACACTATTGATTGCACGTAGAGCGGGGCAAGCTTTTACATTTTATTTGTGTGCGGGCATTGCGGTGGTTACGGGGGCACAATTCATGCTGATTGCCTCTGGCTCGTTTGGAAGCCTGCCTTTAACAGGTGTTTCGGTACCATTTTTGAGTTATGGGCGGGTGGCAATGGCCATCAATATGGCAGCGCTTGGGGTGGTTCTTGGTATCTCTAACCAAGCTGGTGAACCTATCCAGCAAAAGTACATTCAGCACCATTTCGACAACATTATCGTAACTGGCGGTGTGGCGTTTTCGGCAGGTTTACTCAAATTGGTAGGTTTATTGGCATTTTATCAAGTCATTAAGTCCACCGAATACATTGTGAAACCAGCCTTAGTAATTAACCGAATGGGTGAGCGGATGTATAGCTACAACCCTCGGATTCGGTTGCTTACTCAGAAACTCGAAGCAGGTACTATTTATGACCGCAATGGGCAGGTACTTGCCACCAGCAACAAAACCATTATTAAAGAGCAAAAAGAACAATTGCTCCAAGCAGGTGCAAAAGTGAAGCACCTAAAAACACTATTTACTACCCGATCCAAAAGATATTATCCTTTTGGTAATCAGCTTCTTTTTTTGCTCGGCGACTACAACAAGCACCTCTTGTGGGGCGAAACCAACGGCTACGCAGCCGAATACCGGCATTTGGCAGCTCTTCGTGGCTTTGAAACCACCCCGCCAGACCAATCTAACGAAGTGGTTTCGTTGTCAAAAACCTTTCGAGAAGAACGTTTTTTGCCGCCAACGCCCCGAGAATTTATCTTGACAAAATATGATTATTCCGCTCTTGCGCCATTACTTAAGTCGGGTATGAATAGCCGTTTGATAGAAAAATTCAAAGCACAAAATCGAGACATTAAGCTGTCGGTAGATGTAGCCTTACAAACTCGTATGCAACAAGTTATAGGCAATCATAAGGACTTTAAAAGCAAACGGGTGTCGGTGGTAATGCTCAATGCACAATCGGGCGAAGTGCTGACTTCTGCCGTTAATCCCTTGCCAAATCCAGAAACGTTACGACATATTTCTGAAATTCCCAAAGAGCAATTTCAAAGAATATTCTCCGAACGATTTAAAGATCAACTCATTACGGATAAAGACTTAGGTATGACCTACGCCACACCGCCAGGTTCAACAGCCAAGATTTTGACTGCTTTTGCGGCACTCAACCGACTTGGTATGGCAGGGGCTAATACCGAATATGAGATTATGGATGACGAAATCATTCGCAAAAGTGGCAATGAAAGCGAGCCAACGGGGCTGGTCAATATGCAAAGAGCCATTGTAAACTCCAGCAATATTTATTTTATCCGACTTGCCAATGAGCACAAGTTAGATACCGAAATGCAGACCCTTTATGATGCTGTAGGAATGCGATTGGCGCAAAAGGGCGGATATTATTTTTCTAATACCACCAACCCTACTCAGTTGAGTATCAATCATGCCGTATGGCAGCGAGAAGTGTTTGCAAAGAACCGCTCTTTTTATGTACAACCTGGCCGACAAGGTAAGCGGATTCGTTACAATAGTGAGTTTTCGGGAATTGCTTGGGGGCAAGGTCAATTAGAAGCTACGCCGCTGGCACTGGCACGTATGGCTGGTACTATTGCCAATGGCGGTGAGTTGCAACCCTCACGGTTTTTATTAGAACAAGCCGGCAAACCTATACAACAGCCCAAATCAATTCAATTGGCTCAACAGCAAGGTATTAGCCGCTTGTTGAAAAGCTTTATGCTTGACCATTCAAGAGGGCTTGTCAGTGGGCTTGCCGTAGCTGGCAAAACAGGCACACCCCAACGAATACTAAACCATAGGTTTGTCAATGACGGCTGGTATGTCTTTTTTGCAGATTCACCCAAGCTCAATGCACCAATGGTCGTTTGCATACGTATCGAAGAAGGCGGTTCGTCGGCCAGAGCAGTTGCCTTAGCCAACCAAGTTATCATACCCGAACTGATGAGTTTGGGGTATTTTTAACCTCACGCTAACCACACAAACCACTCCATGAAACTTTTTGATTTCTTAACTAAACAGAACGACCCCACTGAAACAGGGCTTCACCTCAAAAATGCCATCATCGGGAGCATTGTTACCCAATTAAAGCAATTGGCCTTGCTACAGCATGCTATCAAAGGTATTACCCTATATATTACGGCCCCTCAATCTTCTGCTGATGAATTGGCGCATTGGACTGTGCTTAATACACCTTCTTTCAAAAGTGATTTGCAACGCCACTTGGCCGATTACTTTCTGGACTTGCCTTCTAATTGGAATCTCTATATTGAAGCCAAAACCACTGATTTTGAGCACTATATTGCACTGAGCTCAGCACTGCGAATGCAGATCCAAACCACACAACTGGCGCAAGTTCAGTATGGTCAAATACAGGCATTAGTGGGTAAACTCTGGCAAGACACTTACGAATTACGACCCGATAGCACCCTCAAATATGCCATTGGTCGTGGAAAAACGCCTCAATTAGCATCGGGACGAATTCATAAAAATGACATTGCCTTCATAGCCGATGACGAACAATGCTTTGACCCAACCACTTGCGAAGTCAATAATTTTGTGAGTCGTTATCATGGCTTTGTGGTGTACGATGCTGCCCAAAAGCAGTTTGCTTTTAAGCTGGCCGCAGGTGTTTCTCAGGCAGGTCATCACACCCGAATTTTGCGAACCAATGGCCAACAAGAAGAAATCATTACCGTTAATAACGACACCATTTTGTACTATTTACAGCATGGCGACCAACTGCAATTTAACCGAAAAGCCGTGGTTGAGTTTTTGATTATAAGCTAATAGGCAACACAATGAAATTAGACGAAGAATATATTCCGCTCGATACCATTGGTTTTGGTGGCTATGCTCGTGTAGTTAAAGTCAAGCACAAGCGGTACGGATACGTGAGGGCCTTGCGCCTGATTAACGAAATAATAGATAGCGAGGAGTCTGCCGCTTACCAAAGTTTTTTGGAAGAATGCCGTACGCTGCTACGCTTAGGCAATGGCAATCACCCCAACATCATCAACATTTCAAAACCCATGCTCATTGACCGCCAAGCGGCGGTTGAGATGGAGTATATCAAAGGGAAAGACCTCACAACAGTGCTGAAAGAAGAAGGTTGTTTTAGCACTAAAGAGGTCATCAAACTCCTCAAAGATATTTCGAGTGCCTTGGCTTATTGTCATTACGATATTTATGATTATTGTACAGAACCAGCTGAAAACCAGCAGACTGTGGAGCAGTTGGTAGAAAAATACCGAGTTATTCACAATGATATTCACTCCAAAAATATCATGCTCAAAAAAGACGGCTCGTATATTTTGTTGGACTTTGGCTTGTCCTTCACCGACTCTAATAACTTACGAAGCAGTATTCGGCGTGGTGGAGTAGATGAATACAAAGCCCCCGAAAAATGGGACAACGCCCATGTGCTTACGGTTCAGTCTGATATTTATAGTTTTGGTATTTTGTTGTATGAATGTCTGACCGGAACAGTTCCTTTTCCACTTATCCATCGAGGCTCGGCCAAAGAAATCATTGAATTAGAGCAAAAGCACAAACAGGCCGCTATTCCTGATTGTTGGACAAACCGCAAACAAAACCTTCTGAAAAAAGGCTTGGATGTAGCCACCCAAGATTACCCTGCTTGGTTAGACTACGTAATACTGAAATGCTTAGAAAAAGACCCCGCCAAGCGTTTTGCCAATGGCAAAGAATTGTACCAATACGTGCAGCATTGTCTCGAAAAAGACGAACGAGCCAAGAACTTAGCCAATGAAGAAGTAGCCGCCGCCCACAGGAAAGAAATTAGTTGGTATCAGCAGCAGTTGCAGCATTTCCAGCCAAAAACAGTGCAGTTGCCCCCTGTTTTGGACGAAAATGACTCGACAGACCCAAAAGAAAAATTCATGTTAGCATCATTTGTCAAGACACTTGAAGGGCAAATTGACCAACAGAAAACAATCATTAGCAGACTGCAACAAGCGGTTTTGTCAGAACAATTGACCCATAAAAAACTTGAAACAGAAATAATAGAAGCACGAAATGTAATCAAGAAACTTCAAAAGCAACTGACAGATACCAAGAAAAATGAAGAGAACAAGCACCCAAAGGTAGTTCAGCCTACAAGCGTACAAAATAGAACACTGCCCATAACCGATAAAGTACCTGCAACCAACCAATCGAACAATTGGCATTTGCCCGTAATTGTTATCGGGCTTGTTTGTTTGCTGCTTGGCATAGGGATTGGCCGTATGATTGGGAGAAAAAATATAGACTCAGGTCAAACTTCGACCTTAGACACTACCAGCAATATACCGAGTTTTGTCAACACAACGACAGTTCAAATATCTGATAGTGAAGACAATACGAG
>JBGAVQ010000305.1:0-6707 GCA_044228045.1 Spirosomataceae bacterium | reverse complement strand
CTGACGGCAATTTTCGGGTCAGACGGGGTCGCCCAGACGTTCCGTCAGACCTTATGTACCACAAAAATTGTCAAAGAAAGAGAAATAAAAAGGCAGGAATCCCTACCTTTTTATTTAGCATAACCTATGATAAAAAATTAAAACTTAAAGCTTACCGTCAAGAAATAAGCTCTTGGCGGAATACTCACTGTTGAATAAACTGCATTCGGATTTGCCTCTAAGTTGGCAGTTGTAAATCCTTGACGATTCAGCGCCGCTGGGAATCCACCCGGTGCCGACCACGACATTACGCCATTTTGGTTAAAAATATTATTGATATTGGCTTGAAGCTGCAATTTGGTATTGATATTATAGCCAATATTCAAGTTTGACTGACTAAACGCTGGTAAATAAAACGCATTTGGCACATTGGCGGCACGCTTGCCCATGTAAGTCCAATCTAACGAAGCATATAATTTATCAGAAGTATAAGTCGGCGAAACTCTCAACATCGTGCGAGCATTATTATCGGTTTCATTGCCCGAATAACTCACAATTTTATCATCTGCAACCCCATTTTGAGCCACATCCCAAATATTATAATCAACCGCAGTGGAATTTTGAAACGTTGCAACCGCCCTTGCACTTAGGTTCTTTGTAAAATTATAAACCCCCTCTAATTCAATCCCTTTGGTTTCAAATTTATTATAGAGAACAGGAGTAGCATAAGTCGTTGATAAATCGGCAGTTTCCTGTCCAATTGCCGCTGTAGCTACATTGCTCAATAAGCTATAAAAAGGCGTTACAAATAAATTAAGTTTACCCGTTTTTGCTTTAAAACCAATTTCAACTTGTTGCGTTTTTTGAGCAATCGGATTCAAGAACTTCAAACTTGCATCAGAGGCAATGCCTACATACATATCCATATCAGGTGCTTTTGACCCTTGCGAATAGCGACCATATACAGCCATATTGTCGGTAAACTTGTAATTTAAACCACCCGAAAAAGAGAATGTTGGCACTGATTTATCATAAGCATATTTTGCCGTAATTTTGGAATCAGTGTTATCATAAAGTGTCAGCGGATTACCGTCTGTTCCGCCAGTTGTACTTCCTACATTTGAGGCAATTTGGTTATCTCCTTTAATTTTTACGGTTTCATAACGCACTCCCCAATCTAAATTTAAGGCTTCGGTAATTGTCCAATTATGACCAAAGAAGAGAGCCATATTGTTTTGTTTTACATTCACGAGATTTACGGCGGCACTTCTACCACTTCCACCTACTACACCATCTGGATTGGTAATTTGGTAAGTTTTTCCATCAAAACCAACAACTGTAATGGCCGTTGCGGTTGGCGATGGTGAAGTCATTTGGGTGTACATTTCGCCTAAGCCAGTTGAGTTTTTTCTATCCAAAACCGAATTTGCATAGAACAACCCAGCCGTAAAACTCATTTTATCCAAACGTTTTGTAATCGTGAATTGGTCCAGCAATTCATTCATGCCATTGTTTTGATAAAATAGCGGATTGAACAATACCGAATTTTTCTGAATAGCTGCCCCCGGCAAACCGCTTCCGCCAGCAGGGGTGAAGTTGAATCCTGCAAAATTACCATTGATAATATTTGGCGATTGAACCACGTTGATAAGGTTTTTTCCAGTACCCAAATCGTTGATAGAATATGTACCAAAACGAGCAATGCTATTGATAAGTGCATACCAAACAATGCCATCAACTGCAAACGGATACGCCACTGCGGTGGTGTTCCAAGTTGAGTTTTTCATTGAATAACGAATCTTGTTATCTACCGTCCAGCCATTGCCAAAGTTTTGGTCAATATTAAATCCAAATGACAAATCTTTTGAATGAATTTTATCACGAGAATCATAATTTATCATTTCGTTGGTGTCGTTAATTCTTGCGGTAGCTTTTACCGAAGGAATCAAAACCGAGTTGGTTTGACTTACGCCCTCTGGAAGCGTTGGGTCAGTAAAATTTTTGGTTGGCAAAAACTCAAACCAAGCGTTATGGTCGTTGAGGTACTTTGCATACAATTTTAAAGAACCGTTTTTGGTTTTCTTCACAATATTGGCTTTTAGTTGTCCACCATTATTCATCGGATAACCGGGGTATCTTGCCCCATCCGATTGACGTAAAAATCCACCAATGTTGTAAGTTATTGACTTATCTTTTGAAAGTGGCCCACCTACATTCAAATCAATTCTATAAAATGGATTCTTGCCATTGCCTTCTAAGCCATACTTAGCACGAGCTTCTGCCGAGAAAGTTTGTCCGCCTGTTTTCGATACATAATTAAAGATTCCACCCGGTGCGTTGTTTCCTAAAATCGAGGCTGTTCCACCACGAACTGATTCAAGGCGACCCAAAGTAACATCGGGACGCAGGTAATAATCAGGGCCGTAATTACCAAAAGTGGCATTCGTAACTGGCAAACCGTCTTCTTGCATTGATACATAATAATAGCCCGAAGCTCCGTCGTTTGAACCTACCGACACACCACGAGAGTACACCGTATTGCGGATTTCGCCCAGTGACGAATTGACAAATACACCGGGGATATTTTTCAACAAATCGGCTGCACTATTGGGGGCTTGCATAGCTAACTGCTTTGCATTTAAAACCGAAATAGCAACGGACGACTCCATACGAGAACGTTTATCGAACACCCCTGTTACAACGATTTCGTCTAACGAGGCTGCATCTTCTTGCATAATCACCTCCATGGTGGTTTGGCTGCCTACTTTAATCTCTTGCTTGGTGTAGCCAATAAATGAAAAAACAAGTATGGCGTTTTCGTCAGGAACATCCATCTTGAATTGCCCATTGGCATCGGTGGTAGTGCCTTGTAATGTTCCTTTTAGTTGAATACTTACGCCAGGCAATGCTTCTTTTTTGTCAGTAGTTACGGTACCCTTAATGGTTTGTTTCTGCACCTCATTCAAATCTACTTCTGAAACCTTTTTTAATTCTAACGACTTGGTTTTCAACTCCTTTTGTTTGAGGATAATCTGGTCGCCACTCAATTGGTATTCGATATTAAGCGGAGTCAATAGTTTTTCGAGTACGGCAGAAACCGTTTCATTAGCGGTGTTGAAAGACACTCGCTGGTTTGAGCGGATGGCTTGTGGGCTGTAAAAAAATTTTACATTGGCTGATTTTTCAATCTGGCTAAGTACATCTTTTAGTTTTTCACCACTCATTTGTACACTAATCTTACGATTGAGTACCTCTTGGGCTTCGGCCTCTTTTGCCACACTAATGCCAACAAAGCCAAGAACAAGGGCAATTTGCACCAACGAAATTTTCATACATTGGAGGATTAAATCATAATTTTTTTTCATACTTTTGATTGTTTTGTTTGATTTTGTGAAACTTTGAACATGACAATTCCCCTTCAACCAATTTTTGGTTGTTATGCGTATCAGGGGTTTACGAAGCCAATGGTTGGTCCAGAACCATTGGCTTTTTTTATATAAAAGAGATTAGGTAAGGTTTATTCATAGGCACAGCTCTTGGGTTTTGAATTGTTTTAGCGACATCCTCTTGAATTAATTAAAATTTTACCTTCGACTACGTCGTAAGAGCCACCAATGATTTTTGTAATGATATCGAGTTTTTGAAAGAGACTTTCGTTGTTAAAAGTGCCTGTTATTTGGCATTCTTTTAGCAACGATTCATCAAACACGATTTCGATTCCGTAAGCTATTTCAATTCTCCTAAATGCTTCCTTCAAGGGTGTTTCGTCAAAGGCAAAAGTCAGTTGTTCGTCGGCATTGAGAATACTGGGGGTTTTGATGAGTTTCTTGTCATATTGATCGGTTTCTCTATCAAAAACTGCTTGCTGATTAGGTAATAGAATAACCCCTTTCAAAGCATTATCGTGGGCTGCCGTTTTCTTGTTTTTATACACACTTACTTTTCCTTCTTCAACCGAAACCTCTACATCTTTTCTGTTTTCATAGGCCTTCACATTGAAGCGGGTGCCAAGCACTTTGGTGGTTACTTCATTGGCCATTACCAAAAACGGGCGAGCGGGGTCTTTGGCAATGTCAAAGGTGGCTTCGCCTGAGAGGATTACGACTCTTTTCTCTTTATCAAAATGAATAGGATACGACAACTTGCTTTGGGGAGCGAGCTTTACGGCAGAGCCATCGGGTAAGTGAATCAGAATTGGCTTACTGAGTGTATTTTGTTGCTCCGTAGTGGCATTGGTTAGTACTGCCAAATTTCTCTTGTAAGTAGAGTTGTTTTGTAACAAATACAAGGCAAACCCAACAACAGCAATAATAGAAGCCGCTCCCAGCCAAACAAGCGGATTGTAGGGTCGTATGATAGAGAAAGGCTTACGGTTTGTTTGTTGTATTCTATTGAAAATAAACAACTTAGCCTCTGCCGACAGTTCTGAATTTTCGTAACTTTTTAGACCTAAGCGGATGGAATGTAGTGTTTCTGATGCCTCCAAATACGCATTATCGGTGTTAGAAGCAAGCCAGTTTTTCCAAAATTGTTCACTCGCAACGGTAGGGTGCAACTGATGATTCACAAAATCATCGTCCGTCAAAAAGTCAGAAACCGTGTAAGATGTATAGTCTTTTGCCATTGGTGATTCCCTTTGCTGTAAAGACACACTTAGGCTGGTTTTATACTCACTTAAATCAAAAAAATCATTAAAAAAGTTATAAATTCAGTAAAGGCAGGGTTTTCCGCAGTTTTTCGACTGCCCTCACTACTAAGTTTTGTGCCGATTGGCGATTGATACTCATAAGAGTAGCCACTTCGTTGTACTCTAATTCTTCGATGAAGCGTAGGCGGAGGGCTTCTTGTTGGCGTGGCGGCAGCTGATTGATGAGTTTATTGACTAACTCTTCTTTTGATAGCCCATCCACCGGATAAAGAAAGGTGGCTTCTTCGGCTATGGCATCTTCCCATAATTCATCAAAATCGCCTTCGCCCAAGGGTAAGAATTTACTTTCTCGGCGAAGGATTTGATTTTGCATTCTATTTTTCAGGGATTTTAGCAGATACGAACGGATGTTGGTTGGGGTGGTTAAGGTGCGTCGTTTTGCCCAGATTTCCGTAAAAACATCGTGGATACAGTCAAATACAAAATACTCAGAAAGTGACGAAAGACTCATGCCATACCGATACATGGCACTTACATTCTCACGATAGATGGCTGCGTAAGCCTCTTCGTCGCCGTCTTTGAAGGCTTCCCAAATAGGTGTTTCACTGATAAGTTGGGTCATCTGATAGGTATAGATCGCTGAGAACGTAGATTAGTGCAAAAAAATACATAAAAAGTTACTTAACAATCCTATACTGTCCTATATTGAGACAAACGACTTTAAAGGGATAATTCACTAAAAGCAATAAATATAAGGCAAAGAGGGCAAGGACTCATGGCGGATTTGCACCATCACAAACCATACAGTTCTATTTGATAAAAATGAGCCACAAGTCGCCATGTTAGCTCATTGGTGTGTTAGGATGTTCTTTGCACCTTCACCAGATGCGTTTAGCGGTTCAAAGAAAAAATGGTTCTTGTACAATTTATACGGAATCTTGATTAAATCTGTACCGATGCAATCAGTTGTTTTGAATAAATTAACGAAGAACCGAAAAAGTTTAATCACAGTGTATTCAAGTGTTTTTTATTACTCGTAAAATACTAATAGCCATTGAATTACAAAAATTAATCAGGTGCGTTTTGCTTACCGACAAATTGATAAATACAAAAATCCAGTTTAATTGTATTTACCTGAATTTTTTACTGCTGCTTCCTGCAATTTTGCTACAAAAAATAAACCCAAACCTGCCAGTGTGGCCGCAACCCACAAAAACGCCGAAGGGGTTATTTTATCAGAAAGCACCCCTGCCAAGGCTGGCACAAGCACACCGCCTACAATTTCAGCGATGGCGGTAATAAGCCCGATTGCCTTAGCTTTCAAATGATTTGGAACAGACTCGGATGGAATTACAGCCGCCACCAAAGGAATTGTACCCATCATAAAATAAGTAAGAAACATGGCAGGAAGATGAAAAGCTGTACCCACCAAAAAATAGACAGTAACAGGGTACAACATACCCACCACCATAAAAATCATCAGCACTTTTTTACGACCGATTTTGTCAGAAAGTCCAGGAACGATGACGGAAGATAAAAGACCCGAAACACCCAAAAGCCCCATGGTTTTGCCCATGTCGTCGGCGGACATCCCCTGAGCATTTACAAAATAATTAGAGATAAAAGGTAAGGTAGCAAACCACCATCCAAACACACAACAAGCCGCTCCGATTCCCCATTTGATATTATTGTATTGCAAAAGTTCAGCGATATTAATGGCTGATTTTTCTTTTGTTTCCGTACTTTCCGCCGTTGATTTTTTGATGAATCTCCAAGCTAATAAGCCAAATAGTAAGCCCGGTACACCAGCTACGAAAAAAGCATTACGCCAACCCATATTTTCGGCAATTTGAACCAAAAGTACGGGAGCTAAAATTGACCCAAACAAAGCCGAACCAAATGCTTGCAAAATACCTGCATTCAGCCCTAAGCGATTAGGAGACGACTCACGCTCAACAAAGTTTTGAGCCAATGGAATAACGGGGCCTTCGGCAAAACCCATCACCAAGCGAGCTATCAATAAAGTAGCAAACGAAACCGCCCAACCAGAGCTAAATGAGCAAATAGAAAAGGTAAAAAC
>JBGAVQ010000304.1:0-6716 GCA_044228045.1 Spirosomataceae bacterium | reverse complement strand
AATATAAACTGGGTTGCCTACACCATAGCTGATGGCACGAGCAACTTTATTGTTTTGGACAATACCTGCCGAAAAGGCATTGACGAGCGGGTTAATGTTGTAGCAATCATCAAAAAAAACTTCGCCACCTACTGTCGGAATGCCGAAAGCATTGCCGTAATCGCCAATGCCTTTTACCACACCTTTGAGTAGTCTTTTGGTTTTGGTAAGGGCTAAGTTGCCGAATCTGAGTGAGTTAAGCTGTGCAATGGGGCGTGCTCCCATTGTGAAAATATCTCGGTTGATACCACCTACGCCTGTGGCAGCACCCTGATATGGCTCTAATGCCGACGGGTGGTTATGTGACTCAATCTTGAAAACACACCCAATGCCACCGCCCAAGTCAACTAAGCCGGCGTTTTCTTCACCAGCTTTTGCCAACATACGTGGTGAGTCTTTGGGTAGGGTTTTGAGCCAAACAATGGAGTTTTTGTAAGAACAGTGCTCCGACCACATTACGGAATAAGCGGCTACTTCGGTAAAAGTGGGTTTGCGGTTTAGTATTTCGCAAATTTTATCGTATTCTTCGGGTAACAGGCCCAATTTTCGGGCTGTTTCAACGGTAGGTAGTGCTTCTTGAACTTGCATTTTTTTTGAGACAAGAGATTTTTTGACAGGGTCGCTTAGACAGGGTTGCTTAGACAAGAGATGTTGAGAAAAGAGACAAGAGAGGGGGTAGTGAAAACATAAAATCAAATAAGTAAATATGGATTTATATGGTATTTAGTTCTCTTGTCTAACGTCTTGGTTTCTTATGTCTAATGTCTAAGAACTTATTTTTTGACAAAGTTAGGGCTTTGGGAGGCTAACGCAAACCTTAGTTTGTAAAAAAAGGTAGAATCAGCATGAGGGTAGGTAGAAACACAATTGTCTTTGCATAAAAAAAGAGACAAGCGGGCTATATTTCTCACGTCTCTTATCTAATAATCTTGTGTCTGTTCTAACAATTGTTAAAAATGTTAAAATTCTTGTAGAAATAACAAAAAGCACTCAAATTCAGCACATTAAACAGAAACCAGCTATGAAAAGAATCATCAATATTGGTCTTGTGTTGATTGTAGCAATCAGCATGAGCAGTTGTTTTGTAGGTTATAGAGGTGGCTATGGCTATCGTGATTACGGCTACCGCCCGTATGCTTATAGCCCACGAGTGTATGTGGCTCCACCTCGGGTATATATACCTTCTCCACGAGTGTATGTGAAACCGCCTCGGTATTATAACCGAAACCGAAATGATTGGAATAACAATAACCGTAGGCGACGCAGGTAATAGTAGCTGCGGATAATTAGTTTATACTACACCAAATGACTAATTGTCTGTTCAATTTTTCAATAGGGTAGCGTCGGTTCGCCGATGCGATTGCAAGCGCTACCCTATTGAAAAAAATATAAACTATTTCTATTTAACAACGTTAGTAGCTTTACACTTCGGCCATTACTTCAATTTTTGCCAAGGCTTGTTCAAAGTCAGCAATCAAATCTTCTACTGCTTCAAGACCAACAGCAATGCGAACGAGCCCTTCGGTAATACCCACTTTGGCTTTTTCGTCGGCTGGTAGCTTAGCGTGTGTAGTAGAAGCCGGATGTGTGATGATGGTGCGTGAATCGCCTAAATTGGGCGAAATAGAGGCAATTTTGAGGTTTTCAGAAAAAGTTTGGACGGCTTCAAAGCCACCTTTGATGTCAATGGTCAGAATAGCCCCACCCCAGCGCATTTGCTGTTTGGCCAATTCGTATTGTGGATGCGAAGCCAAGAAAGGATACTTTACTTCATGCAACGCAGGGTTATTTTCTAAGGATTGCGCCAATTTGAAGGCATTGGAGCAATGTTTTTCCATACGCAAATGCAAGGTTTCTAATGACTTAGACAGAATCCAAGCATTAAAAGGCGACATGGCTGGGCCAGTATGGCGAGCAAAAAAACGAATAGGGTCTATAAATTCTTTTTTACCACAAACCACCCCACCAAGCACCCGCCCTTGTCCATCAATGTATTTGGTGGCTGAGTGAATTACAAGGTCAGCACCCCAGTCGGCAGGGGTTTGTAGAATTGGCGTAGCAAAACAATTATCTACTGCTAAAATTAAGTTATGTTTGGCTGAAAGTTGGCTAATGCCATGTAAGTCAATGAGTTCTAAGCCAGGATTAGACGGGCTTTCACAAAACAAAAACTTGGTATTGGGTTGAACCGCCGCTTCCCACTGGTCGAGGTCATGACCATCTACATAAGTACACGAAATACCCCATTTGGGCAGTATTTTATTCAAAATCTGAATAGCTGACCCAAACAAAGCCCTTGATGCTACCACGTGATCGCCACTTTGAAGTAAGCCCGCCATGGCTGCAAAATTTGCTGCCATACCTGATGCAAACGCCAGCCCGTCTTCGGTGTTTTCGAGCATACACATCTTGTCCACAAACTCATCTACGTTGGGGTTTTGGTAACGGCTGTACAAATTGCCGGGGATTTCTTCGGCAAACATAGCCCGTCCCATTTCGGCATCTTCAAAGGTAAAGCTCGAAGTCAAGTACAATGGCACCGAATGTTCACGATTGTGTGAGCGTTCAGCTTGGATACGGATGGCTTTTGTTTGTTTTTTCATGCGGTAGTATGTGCTAATAAACGTATGATCAGAGTGACCATAGCAATTTAACGGTTAATACGCCGCAAAGATAATCAAACTTTTTGCTTGGAAATAGAACGGAACAACCTGCCTCAGATAAGTTTAGATAGAAAATGCCTATTTTTGTAATGGAAAAAAGAAAAGACCATGACAGACCAAGAATTAAGGAATTTGGTAGCGGCCAATTCCATTGCTATATCAGAGCTCTCTGCAGAAGTAAAGCTGGTATCAACAGAGTTGAGGAAAATCACAGCCGATCTCTCCAAAGAAGTGAAGCAAGTCACCCGTCAAATGGGGGAGTTGGGTAATAAATTTGGCTCTTTTACTGAAGGTATGGCAGTAGCTTCGGTAGGAAAGCTATTGAGCAAGTATTTTGGGGTAGGTGATGTTGCCAAAGGCGTAAAGCGCAAAGACAAAGCAACCGACAACTGGATGGAGATGGATTTTTTTGGCTACGAAAACAGTGATGTTAACAAAGCCGTTATTGTAGAAGTAAAAAGCCATTTGCGAGAAAGCGACATTCCTAAGATTCATAAACTTGTCCAAAACTTCAAGAAATTTTATCCCGAACACGCTAATAAACAGCTCTATGTAGTGGTGGCGTATGTGGCTTATGACGGAAATGACGTACTTCAACAAGCCTTAGAGAAAGATTTTAATGCCCAATAAACCTATCGTTTTTAACGAGATTTCACCAATAGCATCATCTTGAATGATGCTATTGGTTTTTATTACCCCTCAAAACATCTACTTTTGCGAATAATTCAAGAAAATTACCATGTCTGCAGAATACAACTTTCGGGAAACCGAACAAAAATGGCAACAGTTTTGGGAAGAAAACCAGACTTACCGTACCTCAATAGACCACCAGAAACCGAAGTATTATGTAC
This sequence comes from Spirosomataceae bacterium, assembly GCA_044228045.1. Taxonomy (GTDB): domain Bacteria; phylum Bacteroidota; class Bacteroidia; order Cytophagales; family Spirosomataceae; genus JAXLVB01. The sequence goes on along the minus strand of JBGAVQ010000304.1, from coordinate 3,163 downwards.
TCGATATGTTCCCGTATCCGTCGGGAGCAGGCTTGCACGTAGGGCATCCGTTAGGATACATCGCAAGCGATATTGTAAGTCGTTATAAGCGACTCAAAGGCTTCAATGTGTTGCATCCGATGGGTTTTGATAGTTTTGGCCTTCCTGCTGAACAATATGCTATTCAGACTGGCCAACATCCTGCCATTACCACCCAAGAGAACATAGCTACGTTTATCAGCCAACTCAAAAATATTGGCTTTAGCTATGATTGGAGCCGTGAAGTTCGCACCTCCGACCCCAACTATTACAAATGGACACAATGGATATTTATGCAATTGTTTGATCATTACTATGATAGAGTTGCAGATAAAGCATTAAAAATTAGTCAATTAGTTGCTCATTTTGCCGAAAACGGCAATAAAGTTATTAGTGCTGTTTGTGATGAAGATACGCCCTCTTTTACTGCTGCTGAGTGGAACGCCATGAGCGAGCCAGCACAGCAAAAGATGCTCTTAAAATACCGATTGACTTTTCCAGAAGAATCATTTGTGAACTGGTGTCCGGGTTTAGGAACGGTGCTTTCTAACGATGAGGTAAAAGACGGTGTGTCAGAGCGAGGGGGTTATCCAGTAGAGCGAAAATTGATGAAACAATGGTCTATGCGTATTACAGCCTATGCCGATCGGCTTATCAATGGCTTAGACGACGTAGATTGGCCCGAATCGCTCAAAGAACAACAACGCAACTGGATTGGCCGCAGTGTGGGGGCATCTGTACGATTTCAGATTTCGGATTGTAGATTTCGGATTGAAAATACCAATCCGAAATCTACAATCCCTAATCCGCAATCAATCGAAGTCTTCACCACCCGAGTGGATACCATTTACGGCGTGTCGTTTATGGTGTTAGCACCTGAGCATGAGTGGGTTGAAATGCTCACTACGCCTGAGCAAAAAGCCGAAGTAGAAGCCTACGTTAAGTGGGCAGCGAGCCGCTCAGAAATAGACAGAATGGCCGAAGTCAAAAAGGTAACAGGGGCATTTACAGGGAGTTATTGCATCAATCCGTTCAATGGCGAAAAAGTACCCATTTACCTTGCTGACTATGTATTAGCTGGATACGGCACAGGTGCAGTGATGGGTGTGCCGTCTGGCGACCAACGTGACTGGAACTTCGCTACGCATTTTGGCTTGCCCATTGTACCTATTTTGGATGCTCAGAAAGACATTGACAAACAGGCCGATAATACCAAAGATGGCCGTTACATCAACTCGGGCATCATTAACGGCATGACCTACGCCGAAGGCACTCAAACCCTGATTGACTGGTTAGAAGAGCGTGGTTTGGGTAAAGGCAAAGTGCAGTACCGCCTTCGTAATGCCGTGTTTAGCCGCCAACGCTATTGGGGCGAACCCGTGCCTGTCTATTACAAAGACGGTATTCCGTACTTAATTGACGAAAGCGATTTGCCATTAGAATTACCTGCCGTTGACAAATATTTGCCCACCGAAACTGGCGAACCACCTTTGGGAAGAGCAGAAGGTTGGAAATACAAGGGTCAGTATGACTACGAACTCAGCACCATGCCGGGCTGGGCGGGGTCGTCGTGGTATTGGTATCGATATATGGATGCCCAGAATAACCAAGAATTTGCCAGCCAAGAAGCTATCAACTACTGGAAAGCTGTGGACTTGTACCTCGGTGGCTCCGAACACGCTACAGGCCACTTGCTGTACAGCCGTTTCTGGAACAAGTTCTTGAAAGATTTGGGCTTAGTACCCGAAGAGGAATTTGCCAAAAAGCTGATTAACCAAGGAATGATTCAGGGACGGAGTAGTTTTGTTTACCGCCTAAAATCGTCGGAGGGAGAAGGAAAAAATCCAGTTTTTGTGAGTTTTGGCTTGAAAGACCAACACGAAACGACTCCATTGCACGTGGACGTAAATATTGTTGAGAACGATGTGCTTGACATAGAGGTATTTAAGCAATGGCGTTCTGATTTTGAGAATGCAGAGTTTATCCTCGAAAGTGGGGGCTATCGCTGTGGATGGGAAGTCGAAAAAATGTCTAAACGCTACTACAATGTCGTAAATCCCGACGACGTGGTGGCTCGCTATGGTGCTGATACCCTGCGGCTTTACGAAATGTTCTTAGGGCCACTCACCGACTCAAAGCCGTGGAGTACCAGCGGGATTTCGGGAACGTTCAACTTCTTGCGAAAATTCTGGCGTTTGTTTCACGACGAAGCAGGAAACTTAAAAGTAACAGACAGTACCCCAAGCCCCAACGAGCTCAAAGTGCTTCACAAAGCCATCAAACGAGTTGAAGAAGACATCGAGCGATACTCGTTCAACACGGTAGTTTCTACTTTTATGATTACAGTCAACGAACTGACTGATTTGAAATGCCGTAGCAGCGCTATTTTGCAAGACTTGGTTGTTTTACTATCGCCTTACGCCCCGCACGTATGTGAAGAATTATGGGCCAAGCTGGGCAATGTAACTGGTACAATTTCGTCGGCACAATATCCTGTGTTCAACCCTGTTTATATAGCCGAGAGTTCGTTTGAATACCCTGTTCAAATCAACGGAAAAGTACGGGTAAATATCTCATTTTCAGTAGATACACCTGCATCCGAAATTGAAAAAGAAGTGCTTGCCAACGCAACTGTTCAAAAATGGCTCGAAGGCAAGCCCGCCAAAAAAGTAGTAGTTGTACCCAAACGAATTGTGAACGTGGTGGTATAGATGGCAACAATTATGACAAGATTTTTAGTGGTATTGGTGCTTGGGCTCATCTTAACTGATGCGTGTCGCCCACGTAAGGCAGAGGAGCAGTCCAGTTTATTGAATTTGCCTCAAGAAACAACTAACCTGACCGACGAACAATTAGCAAAAGCCTATTGTGGTAGTTGTCATCTATATACCGACCCTTCGTTGCTCGACAAAAAAACGTGGGAAAGTAAAGTATTGCCCGAAATGGGAAAACGAATGGGTGTAATAGACGACAAGTTTACTCTGTATAGCAGTATGAGCGAAGAGGAGCTCAATATGGTATTAAAAGAGAATGTGTTTTTGGATAAGCCTCTCATGGGTGAAAAAGACTGGAAGCGACTTGTGGCTTATTACATCAAGAATGCTCCTGAGCAATTAGCCGCACAAGAAAACAAGCTGCCAGTAGC